>JBIKOF010000433.1:0-2688 GCA_044358205.1 Gammaproteobacteria bacterium
TCGCCACCGTGTCCATAGACGATGACGGGCGGCGAGGTCGTGACCTTCTCCGCGGTATCAAGCACGTGCTCAATCATGGGCTTACCCGCCAATGCGTGCATGACCTTCGGCAGATCGGAGTTCATACGCTTGCCCTGGCCCGCAGCCAGAACACACACCCTGAGTTCCATGCCCGTATCAGCTCCCTCTATTCAGGTTCCCATAATAAACAGGCAGCGCTGCCATCGCCCAGTTTCTGTGCCCGCGCGGCCTGAATGTAAAAAAGGCCCCTGAAGGGGCCTTTTTATTTCATCGTCGACTGAAACTCTGGACAGGTCGCGGGCCCGTTCAGCCGCCCCGGCGTCGCAGGCGTTGAATCGTCTGCAGCTGGGCCGAGAGCTCGGCGAATTCGGCCTGAGCCCGTGCCATATCGATTTTCCCCGACTTGTCGCGCAGGTTTTCCTCAGCTTCCTGCTTAGCCTTCAGCACCGCGGCCTCGTCGATATCTTTGGCCCGGATAGCCGTGTCGGACAAGACTGTGACGACTTTCGGCTGAACCTCGAGCATGCCGCCGGACACGAAGAACGCCTGCTCTTCGCCACTTGCGAGCTGTACCCGGACCTCGCCTGGCCCCATGCGGGTAATGAGGGCCGCATGCCCGGGCGCAATCCCAACCTCACCCATGATCGCAGGCGCGAAGACCATGGCGACTTCGCCCGAGTAGATTTCGCGCTCTGCGCTGACGATGTCGACGTGGATGACAGACATGATGCTCTCCTGTTACGCCAATCAGAGGGTCTTAGCCTTCTCGACTGCGTCCTCAATGGTGCCCACCATGTAGAAGGCCTGTTCAGGCAAGTGGTCGAACTCGCCGGCCACGATTGCCTTGAAGCCTCGGATAGTGTCTTTCAAGGGAACATACCGACCCTTGGCGCCGGTGAACACTTCGGCAACGAAGTACGGCTGCGAGAGAAAGCGTTGAATCTTACGGGCCCGGGCGACCGTGAGCTTGTCCTCTTCGGAGAGCTCGTCCATGCCGAGAATCGCGATGATATCTCGCAGTTCCTTGTAACGCTGCAGAGTGCCCTGGACGGCCCGAGCAGTTTCATAATGCTCCTGACCGACAACCAAGGGATCGAGCTGGCGGCTGGTGGAATCCAGCGGGTCTACCGCTGGATAAATTCCAAGCTCAGCAATCTGGCGCGAGAGCACGACCGTTGCATCAAGGTGCGCGAATGTCGTCGCGGGGGATGGGTCGGTAAGGTCGTCCGCGGGCACATACACCGCCTGAATCGAGGTAATCGACCCAGTCTTGGTGGACGTGATGCGTTCTTGCAGACGCCCCATTTCCTCCGCCAGCGTTGGCTGGTAGCCCACCGCAGAAGGCATGCGCCCCAGCAGCGCGGATACTTCGGTTCCGGCCAGCGTGAAGCGGTAAATGTTGTCGACGAACAGCAGCACATCTCGCCCCTCGTCACGGAATTTCTCGGCGAGGGTGAGGCCTGTCAACGCCACCCGAAGGCGGTTGCCCGGAGGCTCGTTCATCTGGCCGTAGACCAACGACACCTTGTCGAGAACGTTCGAGTCCTTCATCTCGTGATAGAAGTCGTTCCCTTCGCGGGTTCGCTCGCCTACGCCGGCAAATACGGAGAATCCACTATGCTCGATGGCGATATTGCGGATGAGCTCCATCATGTTGACGGTCTTACCCACGCCCGCGCCCCCGAACAGACCCACCTTGCCGCCCTTCGCGAAGGGGCAAATGAGGTCGATGACCTTGATGCCGGTTTCGAGCAGCTCCGTGGCGGGAGAGAGATCCGTGAATTTAGGCGCTTCCCGATGGATGGACATCACCTCGGTGGTGTCGATGGGACCTGCCTCGTCGATGGGCTCCCCAAGCACATTCATGATGCGGCCCAGAGTTTTCTGTCCAACGGGGACCGAGATTGGCGCGCCAGTGTTGGAAACCTTCATGCCACGCCGCAGACCGTCGGTCGATCCCAACGCAATCGTGCGTACCACGCCATCTCCGAGCTGCTGCTGCACCTCCAAGGTGGTTGGCACGTCCGCGAGCTTGAGCGCGTCGTAGATTTTGGGAACCGAGTCAGTGGGGAACTTGGCGTCGATGACCGCCCCAATGATTTGGGAGATGGTTCCTGTGCTCATGCGAATGTTCCTCTTGAAAAAGGTGCTGTTCTGTTCTCGGGCCTGGGCGCGTCAGACGGCCGCTGCGCCACTCACGATTTCGGCAAGTTCCTGCGTGATCGCCGCCTGCCTTGCTTTGTTGTAGATAAGCTGCAGCTCTTTAATGAGCTTGCCCGCGTTATCGGACGCACTTTTCATGGCGACCATCCGTGCGGCCTGCTCGCAGGCGATGTTCTCGACCACTCGTTGGTAAGCGAGTGACTCGATGTAACGCGCCAACAAGTGGTCCATGATTTCTTCCGCGCTGGGTTCGTAGATGTAATCCCAGTGGGACGGAAGGCTGTCGTCCGCCTTCGGTTGCAGTGGCACCAGAAGCTCCAGTTCCGGCTTCTGGGTCATCGAATTCACGAAGTCATTCGAGGCAATGAAAATCTGGTCGATGGAACCGCTCATGTAGGCGTCGAGCATGATCTTTACCGTACCGATGAGCTGCTCCATGTGCGGCTGATCACCAAGCCGACTCACTTGTCCGGTAACCGTCCCACCAATCCGCTGGAAGAACTG
>JBIKOF010000434.1:0-2677 GCA_044358205.1 Gammaproteobacteria bacterium
GAAAGGGCGACTGGGTCTGGCAAAGAGATCTCGGGCCGGCGTGTCATGCAGGTACACGGCATGGGGGTTGGGAAATACGAACTTCACCCGACCCAACGCATTGTCTGCGCCGGGTGGCTGGCGCAGTGTGTAGGGGAATCGCCGCGGATCTAGCGCCGACCAGTCGACGGCAGAGACCGGGATGCGAAGCCCGTCGGCATCCAGAATCTCGAGGCCTCGTGCCTCCAGCACCGAAGGATTCTCGCGCGCTACAGGCAGAATGTCGGCCGCCAGGATCCCGGGCGGCACGATCCAGTCCGGGTTGAGTACGAGGCTGCGGATTTCCGAACGGAACTCGGGTGTTTGTCGCCAGGGTTTGCCTACCACCACCTTGGCGCGCCAGCGAACGCGGCCGGATTCCATCAGACGCGCCTCGAAGGCCGCGATGTTCACGTCCAGCGACTGCTGCGGTAAGTCGTGTCCAAGCCAGCGCAAGCGCTCGAGGTTGGCTTCGAGTTGCGCGATGCGCGCGGCCGGAGGAATGGCAAGACTTGCAAGAGTTGCTCGTCCAATCACGCCATCCACCGCCAGTCCGTGGCGTGACTGGTAGCGTTTGACCGCGAGGGCCAAGTCTTCATCGTAGAGATCCCGCGGGGTTTCGTCGGCGGCCAGATCTCCTTCCCGATGCAAAATCTGGCGCAGGATCTCGATGCGCGCATCCTTGATGCCGGGTCGCAGGGGCAGATCGAACGTGGGCATGGGCGCTTGCGGGGTTGCAAGCTGCGCTCGGCGCGCGGCAAGGGCTTGTTGGAGCGCGCGGTAATTCACATCGTCTGGACGCAGTGGCGCGAGGGACGATGGAATGTCGCCATGGCTGATAGCCGCATCCAGCCAGCGCACCGGCGAGATACCGTCGAGACGCCGGGGGTAGTTCCAGCTGCGACTGCTCGCGCGGGGTGAACTGCGGCCAAAGCGCAGGCTGTATGCCAGTCTGATCAGGCTTTCACCCAGCAAGAGCTCGCGCCGCGCGCAGGCATCAGGCGTCTCCGGGATGGGTTTCGACGCTGACGGTAGCGGGAAATCCGCTGCACGCAGCCCGTCCATCGCGCTGTCTGCCACGGCTTGGCGTAGGGAAGCTTCGGCCGCGGGTCGCCACATCGGCGCGAAGTCTCGGGTGCGGTAAAGCGTGCGCAACAGCCGCGCGGCAAGCAGTGGCTGGCCATCGATGACAATAGGCGCAACGGTGTCTTCGCTGAGCAGCGATGCCAGCTGGTCTCTGCAAGCTCGCCGCGCGGTATTTTCGTCGGCGGGCGCCGACGCGATTGAGATGCACGCTACCAGACAGACGATGCACAGCGTCCACCCCTTGGTACGAAGCGCGATTCCGTTCACCGATTTGGCGGGTCTTGATGGCAGCTCCACCGCATTCATCCCTATACTAGAGTCCGAGAGTGTCACACCCGCACGGGAACTGCATGCCGATACATGACTGTCCTCAGCCGGGACGCCGGCGCTTCCTGTCTACCGCCGGCGCCCTGTGCGCGAGCATGGGCTTTGCGCCCATGGCGGCCGCGCTCCAGTCGCCACGAACCCTGAGCTTTGCGCATACCCATACCGGCGAACATCTCGCCGTGACCTACTGGCGTGACGGAGGGTATGCGCCGGAGGCGCTTACTGCCATCAATCGTCTGTTGCGCGACTTCAGAACCAACGAAGTTCATCCCGTGGCGCCAGCGCTTCTCGATTACCTCCATCAGGTCCAGTGTTTACTGGACCGTGCGGAACCTTTCGAAGTTATTTCCGGATTTCGCAGCGCGGCGACCAACGACATGCTGCAGCGTCGAACCAGCGGCGTCGCTACCTGGAGCCTGCACATGGAGGGACGTGCGATCGATGTGCGCATGCCGGGAATCGCAACGGCGCGCCTGCGTGAGGCGGCACTGCGCTTGCGGCTTGGTGGTGTTGGCTATTACCCCTCGTCGGGTTTCGTTCATCTCGACACAGGCCGCATCCGTCAGTGGTAAGGCCCGCCCGGCGCGCGATTTGCCGCCGGGTTCTGGTGGGGCTCTTGGTGCTCGCGATCGCGGGTTGCAGCGCTATTTCTCTCACTTACGAGCGTTTACCCACCCTGCTCTACTGGTGGATGAATAGCTATGTCGATTTTGATCCGGTCCAGGCACCACACGCCCGGGCGGACTTTGCGGGCTGGCATGCCTGGCATCGCAAGGAAGAAATTCCGCGCTACGTATCCCTATTGCAACGCTGGCAGCGCGAACTTGCGGGTCCGCTGGACGCAAACGATGTCTGTGCCTGGCGCGCCCCCGTGGTGGAGCGTATGGAGGCGGCGTTTGCCGCCGCCAAGCCGGGACTGGTGCGGCTTGCCGTCAGCTTGAATGAAGCGCAGCGGGGAATGTTGGCGCGGCGATTCCAGGAATCAAACGCAGAACTGTACGAAGAGTACGCGGAGGGCACCCTCCGTGCGCGCGAACGCGACTCGCGCAAGCGGACGGAAAAATTTTTTCGGCGAATCTACGGACGACTTAACGCCACCCAGCGCGCGCAGATTGAAGCGCGGACTGCAGAAACCGCGTACGACGCGGAACGTTGGCTTGCGGAGCGTGCCGCACGCCAGGCGCTGATTCTGGAAGGACTCCGTCAAATGGGGAGATCCGCGGGGGATTCTGCTGCGCGAGAAATG
>JBIKOF010000035.1:0-9323 GCA_044358205.1 Gammaproteobacteria bacterium
AGATCGACACCCCCACCCCTTACTACCAGTTTCTCGATTTCGAACAGCCCATCGGGGAACTGGAGGCGAAGATTGAGGCGCTGCGCAAGGTTGGCAACGACACCGAGATCAACATCTCGGAAGAAATCGCGCGGCTGGAAGAACGATCCAAAGAACTGACGCGGCAGATTTTCGGCGACCTGTCGCCTTGGCAAATCTCCAAGCTCGCACGACACCCGCAACGCCCCTTCACACTTGATTACGTTGAACGTCTGTTCGAGAACATCGAGGAACTGCACGGCGATAGGGTCTTTGGTGACGACCCCGCCATCGTCAGCGGCATCGCCCGGTTTCGGGGCCATGGCGTCGCTTTCGTAGGGCACCAGAAAGGGCGCAATACGCGCGAGAACCTGCGCCGGAATTTCGGAATGCCAAAGCCTGAGGGCTATCGCAAGGCCTTGCGCGTGATGGAGATGGCAGAACGTTTCGGATTGCCTGTGCTGAGTTTCATTGACACCCCCGGCGCCTATCCCGGCATCGACGCCGAGGAGCGCGGGCAGAGCGAGGCTATCGCACGTAACCTGCTGGTCATGTCCAACCTTGGAGTGCCGATTGTCGCGACGGTCATCGGGGAGGGCGGCTCCGGGGGGGCGCTCGCCATCGGCGTCGCCGACCGCGTGCTGATGCTGCAATACGCAACCTATGCGGTGATTTCGCCGGAAGGCTGTGCATCGATTCTCTGGAAAAGCGCTGAGCGTGCTTCAGATGCGGCCGAAGCCATGGGAATCACCTCCGATCGCCTCAAGCGCCTCAAGCTTATCGATCAGATCATCGAAGAGCCCCTCGGGGGCGCTCATCGCGACCATGCGCTGATGGCCGAACGGCTGGGCCGGGCGATTCAGGACGCTCTTGAAGGCCTGCTTGCCCTCGACGCCGGGAAGCTTGTCGCAGAGCGGCATGCCCGACTCAATCGATTCGGTGAATTTGCCGATCGCTGAGTCGCCACTGGTCGCGGCAGTGCTGGCTGGGCTGGAAGCCCGGCTCGCCGGACTCCCGCGCCCCACCGCAATCTGGCTGGGTTTGAGTGGCGGGCGTGACTCGCTGGTGCTGCTCGATGTTCTCGCAGAGGTGCGTCCCAGATTGCCGGCACCTCTGATGGGGGTGCATGTCGATCATGGACTGGCTGAGGACAGCGCCGCGTGGTCGGCGCGCTGTGCCGAGGAAGCCGCACGACGCGGGGTCGGCTTTCTCGCCCTGCAGGTGACGAGCAAACCGGGCGCAGGCGAGAGTCTCGAGGCATGGGCGCGCGAAGCGCGCTACGGGGTTCTGGGGCAGCATCTTCCCCGGGACGCTGTGCTCCTGACCGCACACCACGCCGATGACCTCGCCGAAACCTTTCTCCTCAACGCGCTGCGCGGCGCGGGGCCTCATGGTTTGCGCGGTATCGCGCCGACCCGCAGGCTAGGCGCAGGGTGGTTGGTGCGCCCCATGCTCGAAGTGCCGGGGAGCGCCATCGCGGCTTGGGCGCAGACGCGTGCGCTGGTGCCTGTGGCCGATCCTATGAATGCCGATCCGCGGCTGGCGCGGGCTTTCGTGCGCCACGCGGTGATGCCGCTGCTTGCCACCCATTGGCCCGCTGCGAGTGCGGTCCTTGCACGCAACGCGAGGCATCAGTCCGCGGTTGCCACCAGCCTTGATGCATTCGCAGATCACTTGCTTGCCGAGGGTTTGCAGGCGGGTTCCGCACTGCGCCTACCCCCCTTGATGGCCCTTTCACCGGTGCTGGCGCGTGAGATCCTGCGACGCTGGCTAAGCCTGCAAGGTGTGGCCGCACCCGACGGCAGGACTTGGCGTGAAATCCAGACCTCGATGCTGATGGCGAACACGGATCGGCAGCCCGCAATCCGGATTGGGAAGCTTGTCCTGCGTCGCTACGAAGACCTGTTGCATCTGGTGGAGGACACGGCGCTCGCGCCCTTCGAGCGGGCCTGGCAAGCCCCGGAGGATTTGAGCCTGCCTCACGGCACGCTCGCCGCGTCGCCCGTCGTGGGCGAAGGGCTGGGACAGCAGTGGCTGACGCAAGGACTGACGGTACGGAACCGGCGTGGCGGTGAGCGCTGCCGCCTTCCTGGTCGCCAGCACCGCACGCGCCTTAAGCATGTGTTCCAAACGATGCGAATTCCGCCCTGGGTGCGCGAGGGGCTGCCGCTTGTCTTTCTCGGTGACACGCTCGTGGCCATCGCCGACCTGGTGGTCTGCGAGGGGTTTGCCGCGGCTCCGGATGAGTGTGGTGTACGGCTTTCATGGCAACCGCGGGGACTGCCTTCCGCCGCCGGGGCATGGCACCATCCGGAGATGAACACCCTTCAACCCGCACGCTCACGAACACCCGACCATGACTGAACCGCGCACCCGGCCCTATGAATTTGTTGTCTGGGGCCTTTTTGGCGTTGCGCTGCTCAGCCTGCTCGCAATCGACCTCCTGCCAGCGCTTCTAGCCGGTCTCCTTATTTATTCGCTGGTGCATGCGTTGGTCAAACCGCTGCGGATCCCGGCGCTTGGCGTGGGCGGGCCGAGATTGCTCGCCGTGACCCTGATTGCCTCGCTGCTGCTCACCGGCGTGACCTACGCCGGCCTGAGCGCGACAACCTTCCTGCGCGACAGTGACGAGAACATCCCGGCGCTCATCCAGCGCATGGCGGAAATCATCGAGACCTCGCGGGAACGACTGCCCGACTGGGTTCTCCAGTATGTGCCGGCGGATACCGAAGAGCTGAGGGTCGCAGCGGTGGACTGGTTACGCAACCATGCGAGTGCCTTTCAGGTGGCGGGCGCCGGACTTGGGCGGGGGTTAGCCCATGTTCTGCTCGGGATGGTTATCGGTGCCTTACTCTCGCTGGAGTCCACTTTGCCGCTGCGTCGTCGCGGTCCGCTCACAGCGGCCTTGGCGCATCGAGCCGTGCGACTGGCTCTCGCTTTTCGTCGCGTGGTGTTTGCACAGCTCTGGATCTCGGGCGTGAATACGCTGTGTACAGGGCTCTATCTGCTGGTCGTACTCCCTCTGTGCGGCGTCGATCTGCCCTTCACGAAGACGCTGCTGCTCATCACCTTCATTGCAGGTCTTTTGCCCATCATCGGAAACCTCGTTTCCAATACGGTTATCGTGACGGTGAGCCTGAGCGAGTCGTTGTGGGTTGCCATTGGCTCCCTGGCGTTTCTGGTGGTCATCCACAAGCTGGAGTATTTCCTCAATGCCAGAATTATCGGCAGTCACATCCGGGCAAGGGCTTGGGAACTGCTCATTTCCATGCTGGTCATGGAGGCGACTTTCGGGATCCCGGGGCTGATCGCGGCGCCTATTTACTACGCCTATCTCAAGGACGAATTGCGCGCCCGCGGACTGGTCTGAGGCGACGCGCGCGGACGGTCGATCGATATGCGCGATGTGCGTTGCACCAATTGAAATTTCCGTGGGTCTTCGCTGGCACTCATGCCTGCCCTATGGCAACCTCAGTGCACCATGCTGCGCGTGATTCTGTTCTTGGTTCTCGGGGCGTCTATCGTGGCGGGCGGCTTTGTCGGGCGCGATCGGCTGCTGCATGACGGCTGGACTGCGCTGCACGAGCCCGCCTTTCCCGTCGAGGATTGCGCCAATTATTTCGTCATGCGAGGTCTTGAACAGGATCCTGCTGCGGATCCCGCCAATGCCGCGCTGGTTGAACGATGTCGAGGCCATGATGTTCTGTGGTCTCTGTCGCAGACCGGGGATCCCCTGCGCTTCGACCGTCCCGCACGGGTGCGTCTTCGTTTCGATCCCATTGACATGAAGCGAGCGTCCACTTATCCGCCGCTGGTCGTCGATTTCGTCTACCCCCCAATCTCCCTGCCCAAGGGCTATCGCTATCACCCTTGGGGCGCAGTGTTGCCTCTGGATGCCGCGCAATCCAGGACTGTCGTCGAGCCGCTGTGGAACGCGCCATGGGCGAGCCTCTTCGCTCGCTGGTCGTTGGGGCGGGGTAATCACGAAGTGTGGTTGGGCGGTGCCTCAATCGACGATCCGAAGTTCTGCGAGGCCGTCGAGTTTGACGCAGAGGTCAAGGCAGATTACTGCCAAATGACACTCATCGAAGCGGCCACCGGACGTCCACGCAAAGTCAAACTCCCACTCGGCGCGCGCATGGAAGTGCGTCTTGAAGTGCTCGATATCTGCCGGTTCAGCGGCGTGAGCCGGGTGTGGGATCACCCTTGGATCCAGCGGTTACTCGGACCGGTCGAGTTCAGCGACTCTGGCTGCGCAGCTTTTGGTAACCGACCTCGCTCGGAAACCACACAAATCGGCGGCGTCAATCCCGACGGGAGTGATAACGGATGAAGATGTTTCTTGGTGGACTGCTGCTTTTCCTCGGCGTGCATTCCATTGCACTGTTCAATCGGGACTGGCGGGACGCAATGGCAGACCGACTCGGGGCTGTCCCCTGGAAAATCCTCTACTCGGTTGCAAGCCTCGTCGGCTTTCTTCTACTTCTGCAGGGTTACGGGATGACCCGCGCCGCGCCGACAGTGCTCTATGCGCCGCCGCCCGCGCTGCACGCTGTGGCATTGGTGCTGATGCTGCCGGTGTTCCCTCTGTTATTCGCCGTGTACCTGCCCGGCCGGCTCAAGGCCCGCGCCCGGCATCCCATGCTGCTCGCGACCAAGCTGTGGGCCACTGCCCATCTGCTGGTCAATGGCAATCTGGCAGATGTGATCCTTTTCACGAGCCTGCTCATGTGGGCGGTCGCCCTGCGCATCGCGCTCAAGCGTCGGGGGACTCAGGTCGTCGTCATTGGCGAACACGCTGCGCGGAACGACTCCATTGCAATCATATTCGGCCTCCTGGCCTACGGTGCATTCATCGCGGGATTGCATGCATATCTCATCGGGGTCGACGTCCTATAGAGAAAGATGGCGCGTGCAGTTGGATGGCTCATCGCGCCCGAATAATCGAGGGGAGAGACATGACGAATAAATCTGCGCTTGCACTGACGCTTCTGGGTGCGCTTGCAACGGGACAGGTGATGGCCGCGACGGTAGTCGACAACAAGGCCATCGCGGATGAGGCTGAAGGGGCCAACTGGTTGTCCTATGGTCGAACCTACAGCGAACAACGGCACAGCCCGCTTGCACAGATTACCGCTGAAAATGCGGGCAAGCTAAAGCTCGACTGGTTTCTTGACCTGAAGGAACACAAGTCGCTGCTGGCGACACCGTTGGTAGTGGACGGCGTCATGTATTTCACCGGCAGCTACAGCGTCGTCATCGCCGTCGATATGAAAACCCGCAAGGTGCTGTGGACCTTCGATCCAAAAGTCATCGAGGCCGCCGGGGACCGCCTGCGTGTGATGTGGGATTCCAACCGAGGTGTGGCTTATTGGAAAGACAAGGTTTACGTCGCCACCGCGGATGGTCGTCTCATCGGAATCGATGCCAGCACCGGTAAGGAGGTCTGGAGCACGATGACCGTCAATCCGGACAAAGCCTACTTCGTGAACGGGGCACCCCGTGCCTTCAACGGCAAGATTTTGATTGGCAACGGAGGTACCGAGTGGGGCGCGCTGCGCGGCTATGTCACCGCGTATGACGCGGAAACCGGCAAACAGATCTGGCGCTTCTGGACCGTGCCCGGCAATCCGGCAGACGGATTCGAGAACAAAGCCATGGAGATGGCGGCCAAGACCTGGAACGGAAAATGGTGGGAGCACGGTGGCGGTGGAACGGTTTGGAACGGTCTCACCTTCGACCCGGAGTTCAACCGGGTTTATCTCGGCACCGGAAATGGGTCGCCGTGGAATCAGCGGATGCGCAGTCCCGGGGGCGGCGACAATCTGTTCCTGTGTTCAATCGTGGCGCTGGATGCGGATACCGGCGAATACGTCTGGCATTACCAGACGACTCCGGGCGAGACCTGGGACTACAACTCCAACATGGACATGGTGCTCGCGGACCTGAAGGTTGCGGACAAGCCTGTCAAAGCCCTGCTTCACGCGCCGAAAAATGGTTTCTTCTACGTCATCGACCGCGCCACGGGGAAACTGGTCTCGGCCGAAAAAATGCTGGCCAGCGTGAACTGGGCGAGCCATGTCGATCTCAAGACAGGCCGGCCTGTCGAGCGTGAGGGTGCGCGTTACGAGGATGGTGAGGAGTTGATCAACCCCAGTGCCTTCGGAGTGCACAACTGGCATGCCATGTCATTCAATCCTCGCACCGGCCTGACTTATATCCCCATCATGGATGTCCCGGCGCTCTTCTCCGACAAAGGCTTCAAACCGGGCTCCTGGCGCTCCCCCGAATTCCAGTTCGATCCGGCGGTCGACCTGCTGCGCGACGATGTGCCAGTCAAGATCGACGCGAGTGCGCTCGTGGCCTGGGATCCGGTGGCTCAGAAAAAAGTGTGGGAGGTGAAGCAACCTGGGGTGTGGAATCCGGGCACTCTGACCACTGCGGGCAATCTGGTATTTCAGGGACGTGCGGATGGCGTGCTGGTGGCCTACCGGGCAGATAACGGAGAAAAACTGTGGGAGTTCCCAACGGGTGTTGGGCTTTCAGCGCCCCCGGTCACTTACACGGTCGATGGGAAGCAGTATCTGTCCATCCTTACTGGGTGGGGTGGCGCCGGGGTTTCAATGGCGGGATCGATCACGTCTCAGCATGGCTGGGCCTATCGCGTGCATCCGCGTCGACTCCTGACCTTCAGTCTGGAAGGCGCAGCCGCCCTTCCTCCCGCACCACCGCCGATGCAAGCCAAGGCCATCGTAAAGGACGATTTCAAGGTTGATGCGCTGCTGGCGGAGCAGGGAAGCAAGCTCTTCCTGCGCAATTGCGTCACCTGCCACGGCGGCGGTGCAGTAGCGGGTGGCTATGCGCCGGATCTGCGTGCCTCCCCGATCCCGCTCTATCTGGATGGCTTGCGCGAGGTGACGGTGAAAGGCGTCCGCGTCAATGCTGGTATGCCGCGCTTCCGCGAGCTGACCGACTCCGATCTCATTGCCATTCAGCACTATGTGCGTAAGCAGGCGAATCGGGCCGCAGAGGCAGAAGCCGCGCAGTAGACCCGCTATCAGATCCGGTGACCGTTCGCGGCACCGGATCGTTCGCCACCGGAGGGTGTTCCATGAAGTTTGCCAATGTGTCGTGCTTGAACGCAGCGCTCGCACTCGCACTCTGTCTGTCTGGTTGGTTTGCGCCACACCCGCGCGCATCCGCCGCTGACAGCGCGCTCGCACGCGAAGTGGATGGCGCGGCCCTGGCAAACGAGTCAGAGCTCAACGACTGGCTTGCCTTTGGTCGCACCTACAGTGAGCAGCGTTTCAGCCCGTTGACAGAAATCGACGCATCCAATGTTGGAAGCTTGGGCCTCGCGTGGTCGATGGAGTTTCCGTACCACCGCTCGCTACTGGCCACGCCGCTGGTGGTCGACGGCGTGATGTATTTCACGGGCAGCTGGAGTCGACTGGAGGCGGTCGATCTGAGGACGCAGAAAGTGCTGTGGACTTACGACCCGCGCGTGCTCGAAATTGCCGGTGACCGGGCCCGTGTTTTCTGGGACTCCAATCGCGGTGCGGCGTACTGGAAAGGTCGCCTCTTCGTGGCCACCGGCGACGGACGCCTCATCGCCGTCGATGCACAGACGGGGAAAGAGATCTGGAGCGCGCAGACCACCGATCCCGCCAAACCGCTGTTCATCAACGGCGCACCCAAAGTGTTTCGTGACAAGGTGCTGATTGGTAACGGGGGCACCGAGGTGGGTTCAAGTCGGGGCTATGTGACGGCCTATGAAACGGCAACGGGAAAACAGGCCTGGCGCTTCCATGTCGTGCCAGGGAATCCTGCGGAGGGTTTCGAGAACAAGGCCATGGAGATGGCGGCCAAGACCTGGACTGGTGAGTGGTGGAAGCATGGCGGTGGAGGACAGACCTGGCATGGGCTCACCTACGATCCTGAGTTCAATCGCGTGTACATCGGCACGGGGAACGGCTCTCCGTGGAACCGCAAGGTGCGCAGTCCGAACGGTGGCGACAATCTTTTTCTGTGTTCTATCGTCGCTCTAGATGCGGATACCGGCGAATACGTCTGGCATTACCAGACGACCCCAGGCGAGACCTGGGACTACAACTCCAACATGGACATCGTGCTGGCCGATCTCAGTATGGACGGCAGGCCTCTGAAGGCCTTGATGCATGCCCCCAAGAATGGCTTCTTCTACGTAATCGACCGGGCGACTGGAAAACTCGTCTCCGCCGAGAAGTTGGGTAAGGTTACGTGGGCTACCCACGTCGATCTGAAAACTGGCCGGCCGGTCGAAGTGCCGGGTGCCCGGTACGAGGATGGGGAGGAGCTCGTCTACCCCAGTGCCTTTGGTGTTCACAACTGGCATGCGATGTCGTTTAACCCCGGCACGGGGCTGACCTACATTCCCACTATCGAGCTTCCAACCTTGTTTACCGACAAGGGCATCAACACGGTCACCTGGAAGCATACGGATTACGAGATTGACACCGGCACCCACTTCGACCCCGGCAACGATTTGCCGGTCAAGCTCGATGCGAGTGCGCTTGTGGCCTGGGATCCGGTAAAGCAACGCAAGGTCTGGGAGGTGTCCCTACCCGGGGTCTGGAATCCCGGCACACTGACCACCGCGGGCAATCTTGTTTTTCAGGGACGAACCGACGGGATGTTCGCGGCCTACGATGCCAAAACCGGCAAGACGCTATGGACCTTCGACGCAAAGCACGGCATCTCGGCGCCCCCCATTACATATCGGGTCGACGGGCGCCAGTTCGTGTCCTTGCTGGTGGGTTGGGGGGGCGCCGGTATGTCGGTAGGCGGCATCGTCACTGCCCAGCATGGTTGGGCGTACCGTGAGCAGCCCAGACGATTGCTGACTTTCGCGCTCGATGAGACCGGTAGCCTGCCGGCGACACCGCCACCTCGGATTCCGAAGCCTGTCATCAAGGAAGACTTCAAGGTCGACCCGTTACTGGCTGAACAGGGCAAGAACCTCTATGTAAAGACTTGCGTGCTTTGTCACGGCGGCAGCGCGGTATCCGGCGGATATGCGCCGGATTTGCGAGCCTCGCAGATTCCGCTATTCATCGACGCCTTCCATGACGTGGTGGTCTCGGGGTCTCGTGCGCAACAGGGGATGCCGCGCTTCAAGGAACTGTCCAGAGATGATCTGGTGGCAATCCAGCATTACCTGCGTCGACAGGCCGCCGCGGGTGCTGAGGTGAAGCTCTAAGGCGGTCGCGGACCGCGCTTCGTCAGTAATCCTCTGCCAGAAATTCAATCGAGGCGATAATCGCGCG
>JBIKOF010000435.1:0-2672 GCA_044358205.1 Gammaproteobacteria bacterium
TGGAGCTTGATAGAGAGGTGCGCCGCGATGGTGTCCGCAAGACGGGATGGATCGTCAATGCTGGTGAGAGAAGAAATGACTTCCGGCGGCACTTTTTTGTTGAGTTTGACGTACTGGTCGAACTGCTCCATCAACGAACGCACCAAAATTTCCGACTCGCGCTCGGAAATGGCCTGTTGATCCAACAGCTCGATGCCCGCAGCCTGATAAGTATCGCGTTCGAGAAACTCCAGAATGGACGCGCGCTGCACGCCCTCTACCAGAACCTTGATAGTCCCATCCGGCAACCGCAGCAGTTGCAGGATGTTGGAAACAGTTCCCACCGAGTGGATATCCGCCGCGCCAGGGTTATCCTCGCCAGCAGTTTTTTGCGCAACGAGAAGGATGCGCTTGGCTTCCTCCATCGCCTTTTCCAACGCCTTCACGGATTTCTCTCGACCCACGAACAGCGGAATCACCATGTGTGGGTAGACAACCACGTCGCGTAGGGGCAGGAGCGGGAGAATGTCGGTTTTTTCGTTCATTTCACTCATCGCCGGATGCGGTTTTGGCATCCCCGGGCGATGCCTTGAAAAGGTGACTGCGACCTGCCGGATGCGGGGTCTGGCCTGAGCCCTGGCCCCTCTTCGCGGTCCTAATCAGGAACCGCCCCCAGCTGGGGCGGTAATCGAGCCGTCAGTCGGAGGCAGCCTTGGGGATGTCCGTGCTCTCATAAATGACGAGTGGCTTGGACTCTCCACGGATCGCGGCTTCGTCGACCACGACTTTCGAAACGTTCTTCATGGATGGCAGGTCGTACATAGTGTCGAGCAGGTTTTGCTCGAGTATCGAGCGTAGCCCGCGTGCGCCCGTCTTTCTTTCCACGGCCTTCCGCGCAACCGCCCGCAAGGCATCTTCCCGAAATTCGAGCGCACACCCCTCCATCTCGAAGAGCTTGGAGTACTGTTTGGTCAGCGCATTGCGCGGTTCGGTCAAAATCTGTACGAGCTGGTCTTCGTGGAGTTCGTCGAGCACCGCGAGCACGGGAAGCCGACCCACAAATTCCGGAATCAAGCCATAACGGATGAGATCTTCCGGCTCCACCTGATGCAGCATTTCGCCCGCTGTCCGGCGATCGTCTTTACTCTTGACCTCAGCCGAGAAGCCGATTCCGCCCTTCTCGGACCGGTCGCGAACGATTCGATCTAGTCCGGCAAATGCACCGCCACAGATGAACAGGATGTTCGAGGTATCGACCTGCAGAAATTCCTGCTGCGGGTGCTTGCGGCCGCCCTGCGGGGGAACGGATGCAACCGTGCCCTCGATGAGCTTGAGCAGCGCCTGTTGGACGCCTTCGCCCGACACATCGCGGGTAATCGACGGGTTGTCGGACTTGCGTGAAATCTTGTCGATTTCGTCAATATAGACGATACCGGTCTGGGCCTTCTCGACGTCGTAATCACACTTCTGGAGCAGCTTCTGGATGATGTTTTCGACATCCTCCCCCACATAGCCCGCTTCCGTCAGCGTTGTCGCGTCGGCAATGGTGAAGGGGACGTTGAGAAGCCGCGCCAAGGTCTCGGCGAGCAGCGTTTTGCCGCTACCCGTGGGCCCGACGAGCAATACGTTGCTTTTCGCAAGTTCGACTTCACCTTGTTTCACACGGGACTCAAGGCGCTTGTAGTGGTTGTAGACCGCGACGGCGAGGATTTTCTTCGCGTGCGCCTGCCCTATTACGTACTCATCCAGAATGTCCCGGATTTCGTGCGGAACGGGAAGCTTGCTCCCCGCGCCGTTGCCGGCCTTCTCTTGTATCTCTTCGCGGATGATGTCGTTGCAGAGCTCAACGCATTCGTCGCAAATGAAAACAGAAGGCCCTGCGATGAGCTTGCGAACTTCGTGCTGGCTCTTGCCGCAGAAGGAGCAGTAAAGAAGGCGGTCTCCATCGGAGCCCTTGGAATTCTTGCTATCGCTCATTTGCGCGTCCTCGATTATGGGGCGCCTGACGGTCTGTTACCGGCCCTGCGTAACCCTGATCTGCCCCTGATCTGATGTCCCCGGCTGTCAGATAGAGCCACCGGGGGCTGATCCCCGAGCCGTTACTTCGTCGACTCGGAGGTGGCAATCGCACCGCGTTTGTCCAGCACCGCGTCGATGAGGCCATAGGCACGCGCGTCCTCTGCACTCATGAAGTTGTCGCGGTCTGTATCTGCGGCGACCCGTTCGACGGTCTGTCCCGAATGACGGGCCAAAATCTCGTTCAGGCGATCGCGCGCCTTGAGGATCTCGCGGGCATGGATGTCGATGTCAGTTGCCTGCCCCTGAAAGCCACCTAGCGGCTGATGGATCATCACCCTTGAATGCGGCAGGCAGTAGCGCTTACCCGCGGCTCCGGCACACAGTAGAAGTGCGCCCATACTGGCAGCCTGACCGATGCATAGCGTGCTGACATCCGGCTTGATGAATTGCATCGTGTCGTAGATCGCCAGACCCGCTGTCACAACGCCCCCAGGGGAGTTGATATACAGGTGAATGTCCTTATCCGGATTCTCGGACTCCAGAAACAGCAATTGCGCCACGATGATGTTGGCCACGTGGTCGTCCACTGGACCGACAAGGAAGATCACGCGCTCTTTCAGGAGCCGGCTGTAGATATCGTAGGCCCGCTCTCCGCGCGCCGTCTGTTCCACCAC
>JBIKOF010000436.1:0-2666 GCA_044358205.1 Gammaproteobacteria bacterium
CCTTCAAACCCGCGCGCCTGCAGCGCTGGGGACGTCAGTTGCACGATCGGTTCATGCTTCCGCATTACCTGTGGGCAGACTTCGCGGACGTGCTGGAAGATCTGACCGCCCATGGGTTCGATTTCGACCCCGTCTGGTTCCATCCGCATTTCGAGTTTCGCTTTCCGCGCCTGGGGGATCTGGCGGTCGGCGGTGTGGAACTCGAATTACGGGCCGCGCTTGAACCCTGGCAAGTGCTGGGCGAGGAGCAAGCCCAGGGCGGAACCTCGCGCTATGTCGATTCCTCGCTGGAACGTCTGCAAGTGAAGGTTCGCGGGCTCGTCGATAGCCGACATGTCGTAGCCTGCAACGGGCGGGCACTGCCGCTTCAAGCCACGGATGTGGCGGGCGAGTTCGTGGCCGGTGTACGGTACCGCGCCTGGCAGCCACCCTCCTGTCTGCATCCGACCATCGGGGTGCATACGCCGCTCGATTTCACGCTTGTCGACAGCTGGAGCGATCGCGCGCTTGGGTCCTGCCAGTATCATGTGATGCATCCGGGTGGGCGCAACTACGCAACCCGTCCGGTGAATGCGAACGAAGCTGAAGCGAGACGTCTTGCGCGGTTTTTCCGGCACGGACGTTCGCCGGGCACATCGGTCATTTCACCGCCCGTGTGGCAGGCCGATGCGCCGTGCACATTGGATCTTCGTCGCGCCGATTGAGGCCGAGGCTGGACGAGCGCGCATGCTGCAGAACCTCTTCGCACATTATCCGGATGCCCTTGGTCGCTACGACGAATTGCGGGATTCGGAGGGGCGACCGCGTGCCCACTGGGCAAGGCTCCACGAAGAGCTCGGGGGACTTGCGGCGACGGTGCTTCAGTCGCGTCTGGAAGGCGTGGCGCGCGAAATTCGCGACAGCGGTGTTACCTACAACGTTTACGCCGATCCACAGGGACTCGATCGCCCTTGGCAGCTCGATTGTCTGCCGCTCATTCTGCCCGCCGAAGAGTGGGCGGAAATCGAAGCCGGCGTGGCGCAACGGGCACGGCTGCTGAATCTGATCCTCGCGGATCTCTACGGCGAGCAGCGCTTGCTTCACGAAGGGTATCTCCCAGCGGCGATCGTATTGGGCCACAGCGGATTCCTCCGGCCTGCGCGTGGCATGAAGGTCCCGGGCGAGATATATCTTCACCATTACGCCGCAGACCTCGCCCGCTCCCCAGATGGACGCTGGTGGGTGCTGAATGACCGTACCCAGGCGCCATCCGGCGCGGGCTACGCGCTCGAAAACCGGCTGGTCGTTGGGCGCGCTTTTCCCGACCTGTTCCAGAACCTGCAGGTGCGCCGGCTCGCCAGCTATTTCCTGGCCTTGCGCGATGCCCTGCTGCACTACGCGCCGGAAGGGGATGGCCCTGCCCAGGTGGTGGTGCTCACGCCAGGTCCCTGGAACGAAACCTACTTCGAGCATGCATTCCTCTCGCGCTATCTCGGTTTCCCGCTGGTGGAGGGTGGCGATCTCGTAATCCGTCGCGGGAAGGTCTGGATGAAAACCCTGCAGGGCCTCCGCCGCGTTCATGCCATCGTCCGTCGGCAAGACGATGTGTTCTGCGATCCATTGGAATTGCGCGCCGACTCCGCGCTGGGCGTGCCGGGGCTGCTGGATTGCGCGCGAAGGGGCACGGTGCTCATGGCCAACGCACTCGGCGCCGGTGTCGTGGAGTCGGGGTCATTGCTGGGGTTCCTGCCGCGGCTCTGTGAACATTTGCTCGGCGAACCCCTGAAGCTGCCTTCAGTGGCCACCTGGTGGTGTGGCGAGCCGGCAGCAAGAGACGACGCCATCGCCAAGATGGATCGATTGGTGTTCAAGTCGGCAGACCCCGCCCATCGCTTCCAACCCATCTTCGGACAGGATTTGAATCCGGCAGAGCGGCGGCGTCTCATCGCCCGACTCAAGACTGCTCCAGAAGAGCTCATCGCGCAGGAGACCGTGCGCATTTCCCAGGCCCCGAGCTTCACTACTGGACCGCGCCTGAGTGGGCGAGGAATCGGTTTACGCAGTTTCGCGGTGGCTACCCCGCGTGGCTACATGGTGATGCCCGGCGGCCTGACGCGCGTCGCAGCCCAGGCCGATCCGCGGGTGATATCAAGCCAGCGCGGGGGTGGCACCAAGGACACCTGGGTGCTGGCCAAGGACACCATCAACCCAGCGCCCACCCTGCTCAGCGAGCGACGCCCGCGCGGTGGCGCCGTCATCACCTCCCGAGTGGTCGAGAATCTCTTCTGGTTCGGACGCTACGCGGAGCGCAGCGACGACACGGCGCGCCTGCTGCGCACGGGGATCAACTCGCTGGTACAGGATGCCGGTGAAATCACGCAGGCGCTGGCCGTGTTGGCCGACCGTGAGGGCCTCGAAGCCTTGCCCGCGCGCGGCACCGGGCCGTGGTGTCGGGCCGCCACCCTCGATACGGATCCTGCCGGACTTCCTGCACAGCTCGGGCACCTCTCGCGTGTGGCGTTCGGGTTGCGCGAACGCATGTCGCTCGATAACTGGCGCGTCATCAATCGACTCATGCAGGACCCGGCACTCGGGCGCCAGTTACCTGTTGCGGAAAGCATCGAGTGGATTGATCGCGTAATCGTGGCCATGATGACGGTTGGCGGATTCGCCATCGACGGCATGAC
>JBIKOF010000437.1:0-2662 GCA_044358205.1 Gammaproteobacteria bacterium
CAAGGTGCCCGGCAAGCCCTGCAACAGGTCGAGGATGCTGGACGGTTCTCGCGCCCCGATAACGACACTCCCGGGATCCTGCCAAAGCGACAGCAACCGGAGGTAGATCTGCATCGGGTCGCGGGTCTCGAGGACACGAGCCAGCTTGTGCAGCTTGTCCCCGGCCTGTACCTGTCGATATCGAGCCGGTGTTATCGGGTACAAGGCCCGGAATATCGCGTTCCACATCGCGGGCGTTAGGGCGCGGAGCCCAGTGGCGGCAAGGGATCTCACGGGCGCAGGCCAGCGGCCCTGTTGATGCCAAAGCCGGGATGTCAACGCGTACCGTGAATATCCACCGAACAGCTCATCCCCGGCGTCGCCAGACATGGCGACAGTGACTTCCTTGCGCGCAAGCCGCGAAACCAGATAGGTCGGTATTTGCGAGGAATCCGCAAAGGGCTCGTCATAAATGTCGGAGATCTGCGGAATCACCGCCCTTGCTTCGTCCGGCGTTACGTAAAGCTCCGTATGGTCGGTGCCGAGATGTTCTGCAACCGCACGGGCGTGGGCCGCCTCATCGTAGTCGGGCTCCGCAAAACCAATACTGAAAGTCTTCACCCTGCGCGCGCTGCGGGCCTGCATCAGCGCCACGACTGTTGATGAATCAATGCCGCCGGATAGAAAAGCGCCCAGCGGTACATCGGACACCATACGATCTTCAACAGAACGCAACAGGGCATCTTCGAGGAGCGCGACGCCCTCTTCTGGCCTTCCCAGAAGAGGGGTTTCCCTCCCCTGCTTGATCACCTCGGGAATCGACCAGTACCGACGAGGAGAGGAGAGCGCTCGTGCACCCTCTTTATGGGTTAAAAATCCGCCAGCAGGCAGCTTGAAGACATCCTGATAAATCGAGAAGGGTTCCGGAATGTAGTTGTGGCGAAGCAGCAGGGTGAGTGCATCCCTGTTGACGAGCGGCTTGCCGAAACCTGCGGCAAGGATTGCCTTGAGCTCCGAGCCGAACACCAGGCTTGCGCCGAACATTCCGTAGTACAGCGGCTTCTCACCCAACCTGTCGCGGGCAAGAGAAAGTTCCCGCTTGCTTCTGTTCCACGCCGCAAAGGCAAACATGCCGTCGATGCGTTCCAGCGTGGCCTCGAGGCCCCAGCGCGCAATACCCTCTACCAATACTTCAGTGTCAGAGCGCCCCCTGAATGCCACTCCCTCATTTTCCAGCTGCGCCCGCAGCTGGCGGAAATTGTAGATTTCCCCATTGAAGGCGACTGCATGTCGCCCGCAGGCCGATAGCATCGGCTGGGCGCCAGCGGGAGATAAATCGATGATCGCGAGACGGCGGTGGCCGAGGGCCAACCCGCATTCTGGATCTTGCCAGTGGCCTTCATCGTCTGGCCCACGATGAACGAGTGATCGCGTCATCGCGCGAAGGCGATTAGCCTGCTCGTCAGCGTCCAGAGCGCTTGAGAAAATGCCGGCTATTCCGCACATGGGGCAGTTACCAACTCTTTTCCATTCCGTGGTGCAAAGCCGACATCTGTGCATGTTACAACAGAACTCGGCCGACCCCGGACTATCTGGTATGGGTAGTCCGCGCCAAACTGTCTCAATGCTATCAGGGCAAGCTGACTCCATTCAGGCGTGTAAAAGGATTCGGGATAGAGTGCCGCGGGAATGGGGGTGCCCGTCCATTGGCCTAGACAAGGGCCATGGAAAGCATCTGAGCCCGCTTGTCGCCTCGGCAGGCATGGCCCAGACTTTCCAGCCCCTCGGCGCCCAAGGGCACACACCGCGTCTCTTGGCAGCTGGTGATACTGGAATTTCGTGTCCAGGCGAAGCGGGTTTTTGGAATGGGATACTGGAGCGCAGTATCATGGGATTCCTGCGTGAAGGGGCATTCCTGTTTTTATTCGAATCTTTTGATACGCACCCAAACCTAGTTTTTCGTGAAAGACTTCAGATACGACATGGATTTGTCAGCTTTCTTCGCAAACATTTTTCGTGCAAGAAACCTGGTCCCGGTTCTGTTTCTGGCTTATTTGCTAACCGGACTGAATAGCTTTATCCCAAACAAGCTGCTGGGGCTTCCGATTCGAGATGTTCTTGGCTATGCGTTTCTTTTAATGCTCGCCGCCACGTGTAGTGTGATTGCAGTCCAAAATACCCGAGCCCCGAAAATTCTGGGTTGGCTTACAGTGTCCACGATTTTCTTTCTGACCCCAGTTTTGCAGGAAAGCTGGCCGCTGAGCGCTTCCGTAAAAAGCTATGTAAGCAGTGTTTTTTTGATTGCCTCGTTTGTTTGGATAAACCTAAGCTCACATCGCGACCTGGTGGCCAGATTTGCAGCTCTTATAGTCACGCTTTCCGCGCTTATCTGTCTGTTAGATATCGCTTTCCCGAACGGCTTGACGACAACCCCGGGTCGTGCGGCCGGTCTGTACTTGAATCCCAATATTGCGGGTGGGGTCCTTGTTCTCTCGGCGACCGCGACTTACAGGTTTGTTGCGTCAGAATGGCGCGCCGCCTTTTTAATAATTGTCACGGCCGCACTCATTATGACGACGTCCCGAGCTTCACTCGCAACAGGAATAGCCGTTCTTGGGATCGCCGCAATGCTTTCCGAAAACAGGAAAGCCCCGACGGCGAAAGCACTGAGAAATGGGGGGTA
>JBIKOF010000438.1:0-2656 GCA_044358205.1 Gammaproteobacteria bacterium
TCACCGTGCCGCGCCGCTTTGGCGGTTGGGGGGCGGACATAGCGACCTTCACACGCTGCGTACAGACCTTGGCCGAAGGCGACCCCGCGTGCGCGCTGGCATTCAACATGCACATGGCGGTGGTCGGATTTTTCCGCGGGATGTGGTCGGAAGCCAATCAGGCGCGATACTTCGGGCCGGTGGCCCGCGAGGGCAAATTGCTCGACGGCGCCTACAGCGAAACCCGCGCCGGTGTCATTGGGCTCGCCGATACCCTGGCACGACCCGTGGACGGAGGCTTCCGCATCACCGGCCGCAAGACCTGGGGCACGCTCTCCCTCGCCGCGGACTACCACACCTTCAACGCCACCCTCACCGGCGAGGATGGCCACCTGCCGGAGGACCTTGCCACCCGAACGGCCGGCGAAGCGATGTTCGTGTGTCCCGCCGACACGCCCGGCGTGCGCATCGAGCACACCTGGGATGCGATGGGCATGCGCGGCACCGGCACTGAAACCGTGGTCTTCGAAGACGCCTTCATCCCGTCCTCGGCGCTCGTCGCACCCTCCTTCCGTGCCGGCCTGTTCGATAATCTGGAATGGCAGACCCTCAGCTTCGCTTCGGTGTATCTGGGGCTCGCGCGCCGCGCACTGCGGGAGACCATCGAGATCCTGCGCACCAAGTCGCTGGGTGCGGTGCCGGGTGCCAGTGATGTGCGGCTGCGCGATCAACAGCGGGTCCAACTGGGCTTGGGCGAAATGCGCCTGCTCGTAGAGAGCGCCGCAAGCCTCATCGAAACCACCGCCAATCAGCTCAACGAAGGCCGCGCGACATGGCGCGATCCGGAGGAGCGGCTCGCCGTGCTCGAGATGCCGAAAGTGCTTGCCACCGAAAATGCCATCCGTGTCGTTGATCTCGGCATGCGGCTCGTCGGCGGCGGTAGTTTTCGGCGCGGCCACATTCTGGAGCGCCTATACCGTGACGTGCGCAGTGGTCCTTTCCATCCGTTGACGACCGACCAGGCCATGGAATTGCTGGGTCGTCGCGCACTCGCCTGAAGCGACGGGACCCACATGGCCAAGGTGCCCGTTCTTGTCATCAGCGGGATGCATCGCTCCGCAAGCTCAGTCGCTGCGGCCACGCTACAGGCCGCAGGGCTTGCCATCGGCGAGCGGCTCATGGGCCCGTTCACCGGCAATCCGTACGGTCATTTCGAGGATCTCGATTTCGTTGAAATCCATCAGCAGGCCCTGCGCGCGCTCGGCCTCCCCGAGGACGGATTGATCGCCGAGGGCGCTCCGCTTGCGCTCCCAGAGTCCAGCATTCGAGCCGCAGAGGTTTGCATCGCCGCGCGTCGCGCAGCCAATCGCCCTTGGGGTTTCAAGGATCCGCGCACCACGCTGTTTCTGAACAGCTGGCATGTGCTGCTTCCCGAGGCGTACTGGCTGTTCTTGTTCCGCGATCCCTTTCTGGTGCTCGATTCCCTGAGGCGCCGCGGGGATACCATTGCACTGGAATCGCCCAACGAAGCGCTCGGGAGCTGGGTGCACTACAACAGTCTCATTCTGGATTTCGCAACCCAGCACTGGCAGCAGACACTG
This sequence comes from Gammaproteobacteria bacterium, assembly GCA_044358205.1. Classification (GTDB taxonomy): domain Bacteria; phylum Pseudomonadota; class Gammaproteobacteria; genus CAIKBL01. The sequence goes on from JBIKOF010000438.1 coordinate 1,581, forward strand.
CTGTGCGAAATTGGCGCGGGAGAGACTGTCCTGCCCACCCTGATGGCAAAGATAAGCGCACGTTTCGGGCTTGAGCCCACCAACACCTTGGCAGTTTATGAGCCGACGCTGTTGAGTAAGACTGGCGTTATTCCACCGGAGGTCCGGCCCTATCTGCGCGCAGAGGCGACCGAACTCTACGGACAACTGAGGGCACTTGCCCTCGTTCCCTGAAGCCCGCCCGCGCCGGGCCTTTGAGGTGCGGCGTGCGGGCCACTGATCCCGCATAATTCGCGGATGTCCGACCTGTTTCTTCGCTTCTGTCTCGCGTGTGGTGCCTGGTGCCCAAGGTCCGTGGCGCTTGCACTGGTCTTCGCCCTGCTTGTCGGGTGCGGCGGAACGCCCGAGGGCGCCGTAGGGCCTGGCGTCCTCAACATCTACAACTGGTCCGACTACATTGGCGTGGACACGGTGCGGGATTTCGAGCGGGAGACCGGGATCGAGGTGCGCTACGACGTCTTCGACTCCAATGAGCTCCTCGAAGCCAAGCTGCTTGCGGGCGGCACAGGCTTCGACCTGGTGATGCCCTCAGCGTCATTCATTGCACGACAAATCGAGGCCGGCGTATTCCAGCCTCTGGATCTGCAGCGTTTGCCTGGTCGCGCCCAGCTAGACCCAGCGCTGATGAAACTGCTGGCGAGCTACGATCCCGGCAACCGCCACGCCCTGCCCTGGTTATGGGGCACCACCGGCATCGGCTACAACGCGAGAATGATCGCTGAACGTATGCCGGACGCCCCACTGGAGAGCTGGAAGCTCCTGCTCGACCCGGAAGTGCTTGCACGCTTTGCAGACTGTGGCGTGGCCCTGTTGGATACACCGTCAGAAGTCCTGCCTATTGTGCTCCACACCCTGGGCTTGCCAAGCGACAGCCAGGATCCGGCGCACCTCGCAGCCGCCGAGGCCCTGCTTGCGCGTCTCAGACCCCACATCCGCTACTTTCATTCCTCCCAGTACATCAACGACCTTGCCAACGGCGAACTATGTCTCGTGCTCGGCTGGAGCGGCGACATTCTTATCGCGCGCGACCGCGCCCA
>JBIKOF010000439.1:0-2655 GCA_044358205.1 Gammaproteobacteria bacterium
AGCGGCACCTACCGGGTTTCGGTCGAGCTGACCCAGGCGTCCACCGAAATCCCCGCGGCCGCGACAACGCAGGCCTTTATCGACGTCGGCGCGGTGTTCCTTGGCAGTCTCGAAACTGCAGGCGATCGCGACTGGGTGCGCGCTTCGCTGACTGCGGGTGTGCGTTACCAGATCAGGCTGGAGGGCCAAGACAGCGGCCAGGGCACCTTGGCCGACCCGCTCCTTGCCGCGGTGTTCGGTCCGGGCGGACAGGCGCTGCCCGGGGTCAGCAACGACGATTTCGCTGGCACCCATGACGCCCAGCTCACCTTCGTCGCGCCCACGACCGGCACCTATTTCATCGAGCTCGGGGCTTTCGGCCCGGCCACGGGGACCTACCGTCTGGTGCTGAATACGGCAGCCGCGAGCGACACCACAGCCCCGGTCCTCCTGGGCTCTTCGCCCGTCGATGGGGCGACAGGCATCCCTCTGAACGGCAATCTCACGCTGAGCTTCAACGAGGGCATCAGGGCCGGCTCCGGAGACATCGTCATCGCCGGAGGCAATCAGACTTTGCGTATTCCGGTGACGAGTTCAGAAGTGAGCTTCAGCGGCACCAGCGCCATCATCAACCCCGCGCAGGATTTTTTGTCGGCCACCACTTATACGGTCACTTTCGCAGAAGGCGTCATCCTCGACGATGCGGGGAATGCCTTCGCGGGAATCGCCGATACGACACTGCTCAATTTCACCACGACCACCGCGACAAGCGTCGACGACTGGACGGTGATGGTTTACATCGCGGCGGATAACGATCTCGAACCCTTCAGCATCGATGATCTGAATGAAATGGAGTCGGTGTTCTACGGTGCCAACGTGAACGTAGTGGTGCTGCTCGACCGCTCGCCGGGCTACGACGCCTCCAATGGCAATTGGTCCGGGACGCGTCGAGGCTTAGTAACGCATGACGACAATCTGGCGGTGATCTCCTCGGCGCTGGTTGATATTGGGGAGAAGAATACGGGTGACCCTGCCACGCTGACGGATTTCATCAATTGGGGAGCGGCGAACTATGCGGCGCAGAATTATGCGCTGGTCGTGTGGGACCACGGGGGCGGTCTGAGCGGCGCTTGCTGGGACAACACCAGCAATGGTGACCATCTCACGGCGAACGAACTTCAAACAGCCATCGACAATGCCCAACCGCAGCTCGACTTTATCGGCTACGACGCATGCTCCATGGGGATGCTCGAAGTTGTCTGGGATCTCGTCCCGCTGGCGGAGGTGGTCGTTGCATCCCAGGAGCTCATTCCCGGCCCGGGCTGGGCCTATGACCGCTGGCTGGCAAGCCTCACCGCGAATCCGGGGATGTCGGCGGTGGCGCTGGGGCAGCGAGCAGTCGATGCGTATGGTCTGGAGTACGCGGGCACCTCTAACGTTACGCTTTCGGCACTGCGGACCGATGCACTCCCCCAGCTGGAAGCGGCGCTGGACGATTTCGTGGCAAGTGCCCTGCTGGCCTCGAACGGTGATCTCGCCGCCATGCGCCTTGCCGCGGAGCGCACGAAGGACTTCGGGGCCCAATTTGCGCAATACACCCTGGATTTGGGTGATTTCATGGCGGAAGTCGCGGCGCGGGTTTCCAGCGCCACGCTGCGCACCAAAGCCAATGCCGTGCTTTCAAACCTGCAGACCGCCGTCTACGCCGAAACGGGAACCGTGGGCGAGGCGACGGGCTTGAGCATCTATCTGCCTTGGGGAAGCGCGGGAACAGACGCGGGCTACACCGCGGCCAACCACGGCTTCGTGGGGGTCTCGGCATGGGAGGACTTCATCGCGCTGGTCTAGCTGGCCAGCGACGCGAGCATGCGCGGTTCCGCGCCAATGCCCGAACAGGGCGCAGATCTGCGCGCTTCGGGAAAAACTCCCTTTACTTCACATGACTGTGCGGACCACCCTTGGACTCATCGCGAGTAAAAGGACAGCCCCGCCATGGCCGTGATCTATACAAATCCTTCGTCCCCCGACGGCGCCGATATCCGTCCCGGAGTCGTCAACAGCGAGGACGATTTGTGGCTGTTCCGGGTGCCGGTGGCAGCACCGCAACTGTTCGATGGCGTGGTGGACTTGCGACCCTACGAGGGCGCGCTCATCTCCCGGCGGGAGATCGACCCCGAGACGGGCGAGTGGGTGACCGTCCAGCGAGATCTGTATGGCGTGGCGCCGGTCCTGCTCGATCAAATAACCTACAGCTACAGCGGGGGCGAATACTTCATCACCCAGTACTTCTGGATCGACTGGGCCGATAGCGTATCGGTAAAGATTGTCGCCGCGACGATCTCCAATGCCGCAGGCCAGTTTCTTGGCAGTGCGAGCGGCAACGTTTTTGGATCGGATGTAGCGAGTTTTGGCGTTTTCGATAACGTCGCGCGGAATGAATTCGGTGAGGTGGTCGGGACCTGGGGCGTGGACGACCCCTGGAGCCTGCTGCTCTGGGGCGACGACTTCATGACCGGCTCTGCCCGTAACGACACCTTCCATGGGTCGACCGGCGATGACACCCTGATGGGCGAAGCGGGGGCGGATACCCTGCTTGGCGGCGCGGGCGACGATGCCCTCGACGGCGGGCTTGGATCGGACCTCCTCGACGGGGGTGATGGCGTGCGGGACTACGCC
>JBIKOF010000440.1:0-2649 GCA_044358205.1 Gammaproteobacteria bacterium
CGTGCGCGCGAACGCGACTCGCGCAAGCGGACGGAAAAATTTTTTCGGCGAATCTACGGACGACTTAACGCCACCCAGCGCGCGCAGATTGAAGCGCGGACTGCAGAAACCGCGTACGACGCGGAAGGTTGGCTTGCGGAGCGTGCCGCACGCCAGGCGCTGATTCTGGAAGGACTCCGTCAAATGGGGAGATCCGCGGGGGATTCTGCTGCGCGAGAAATGGTCGCGAGTACCGCACTGGACACCTTCACCGCACAGTTCTTCAACTCACCTCGCGCCGAATATCAAAACTATAGGACGGCCCTGCTCCGACGGAACTGCCGGCTCTTCGCGGAGGTGCACGCCGCAGCCAGCCCCCAACAGGTGGACCGAGCCCGGCGAAAACTTGCCGCCTGGGAGGCCGAACTGGTCGCTCTCGCGGCGAAGTGAAATGGCCGGTTTCAGCGCCCGCGGGCAGGGACGATATCCACGCTCTCACTCACGGGATCAAAGACGATGCGGGCCTCGCCCCGTTGTAGCTGGACCCTGACATGGGCGACTTTCTCCTCCAGTGTAAATTCGGAAGCGCCGTAGTCCGTGCCCTCGCGCAACACGAAGGCTTCGAGAAGCCCCTGTAGTGCATCGGCGGACAACGCGGCGTGTGGAATCTCCAGCGCTTCCTGGCCTTCACTGTCATCCATGGGGCAACCCGCGAATTACGTGCACTGGCGAATTTCAACCGTTACATGCACCAGTTCCTCATGCACCGACAACTGGTGGCGTACCGTATCAGGGGTGAGATCTGCGTCGTGGGTGACCAGGCTCACGGCCACCGCATAGGCTTCAGTTCCCACGCGCCAGACGTGCAGATCGGTGATGCGAGTTTCGCCGCCTTCCGGGCCTGTTTCGAGCATCTCGCGGATCTCTGTCACCACCGGATGATCCATCTCCCGGTCCAGCAACACCCGGCTGGATTGCAGGATGAGGCCGCGTGCCCAGAGGACGATGACCACGGCACCAACAAGACCCATCACCGGGTCCAGCCATTGCCAGCCGAAATGCGCGCCTCCCGCGAGCGCGACGAGTGCGAGGATGGAGGTCGCGGCATCAGCAATCACATGTAGGTATGCGGAGCGCAGGTTGAGGTCTGCATGGTGTACGTGCGGGCGGTGAGCATTGTGCGTATGCGCCGAACCCGGGTGATCGTGAGAATCATGCCCATGCCCATGCCCATGCCCATGCCCATGCCCATGTGGATGGCTATGCGCCTGTCCCAACACCAAGGCGCAGAACAGATTCACGCCGAGCCCAAGTGCTGCGACCCAGAGGGCGGATTCGTATTCGACGGGTTGCGGGGCGAGCAGACGACCGATGGCGCCAACTGCCATCAGCACCGCCATGCCGAGCAGCAGGATAGCGCTGGTGTAGGCGGCGAGGATTTCGATTTTCCAGGTGCCGAAGGCATAGCGCTGGTCTCCGGCATAACGGCGTGCTGCGACATAGGCGAGCGCGCTCAGCCCGATGGCGAAGGCGTGCGAACTCATGTGCAAGCCGTCAGCGAGCAGCGCCAGTGAATTGAAGACGTAACCCGCCGTGATTTCGATGACCATCATCGCGAGGGTCACCCCGACCACCACGCGAGTCCCGCGCTCGGCAGCGGCAGCCGTGGTATGGAAGTGATGTTCGTGAGTCCAGGGCGAAAGGTCGTGGCTGTGCATGCGAAAAATCCGGGTCGGCGTGAACTCCATCCTAGCAACGTGGGCCGCGGCACCGAAGCCTTGGGGAAGCTGAACGCCAGTTGCGCGAATTGCGCTGAACGCCGGAGGGTTTTTCTGCGACAATCGGACGTGGTCTATCCGGGCATCTTTGCCATGCACCTCCGTCCCGACACATCCCTGGTCTGGCTGCGCCGCGGTCTCGCGACGCTCGCGCTCGTATTGCCTGTGGCCCAAGCGCTAGCCGCGGATCCACCGCCCGGTCCCCCCCCAGCCGTAACCGTGTCCAAGCCCGTGCACCGTGACATTACCGAGTGGGATGAATTTACCGGGCGCTTCGTGGCACAAGAGCGAGTGGAGGTCCGGTCGCGGGTGTCCGGCTATCTGCAATCTGTGTTCCTGCGCGAGGGCCAGGCGGTGGAGGAAGGGCAGGTGCTTTTTCTGGTTGATCCGGAACCCTTCCACGCCGAGGTCGCGCGGGCCGAAGCGCGGGTCGCGCGCGCAGCAACGACTTTGCGCGTGGCCCAGCTGGAATCTGAGCGCGGTGAGCGACTGGCGTCCTCCCGGGCGATGAGTCGTGAGACCTTGGAGGAAAGACGTGCCAGCCGGGATGCGGCCAAAGCCGATGTGGCGGCTGCACGCGCCGCGCTGCGGCTGGCCCGCCTCAATCTCGAGTACACCGAAGTCAAGGCGCCCATTTCGGGATTGGCGTCGGATATCCGTATCGACCGCGGCAACCTCATTTCCGGTGGTAGCGCCGATTCGACAATCCTGACCACCATCGTCCGTCTGGACCCTATCGAAATCGAAATCGAAGCCTCCGAGTCCGAATTTCTGCGCTACTCGCGCCTCGATTCGGCAGGAACCCGACGCTCGTCGCGCGACATGGCCAATCCCGTGGAAGCGATGCTCATCGACGAGGACAAATGGGCGCATAAAGGCCGGATGACTTTCG
>JBIKOF010000441.1:0-2647 GCA_044358205.1 Gammaproteobacteria bacterium
GAGCGACTATGAGGCGGATGCGCCGTTTCTCTGGCCGGAAAAACAGAAGTATCCGACTGATGCTGAGGCGCGCGAGATCAACAAGCGCAATCCGGAGGAGGCGGCCATTCGTGGGAAATGGTCAGATCCCGAATATCTGGCCGATATTTCCAAGCTCAATCCGCAACTCAAGGACACGCAGTTCGCCGACTATCACGGCCATGGTTGGGTGTTTCGCGGTGTGTTCAAGCGCAACAGGAAAGGTGCCCTGCTGGACGCCAAGGGCAGCATCGTCAAGGACGATGATCCCGACAAGTTCAAGAAGGCCGTGCACATGGCCTCCATCCACATGGACAGGGGTATGCACTGTGTGGACTGCCATTTCGCGCAGGATATGCACGGCAATGGGCATATCTATGGCGAAGTGGCTGCTGCCATCGAAATCGATTGTGCCGATTGCCATGGCACCGCACGCAAATATCCCAGCCTGCACACCAGTGGCCCGGCGGCACGACCGGGCGGCATGGATCTCTCACTTCTCCGCACTCAGGACGGGCGCAAGCGCTTCGAGTGGCGTGACGGCGCCCTATACCAGCGCGCGGCGCTTGATCCGGACAAGGAGTGGAAGATGTCGCTGGTGAAGGATTCCGTGAATCCGGCGCATCCCGAGTTCAACGAAAAATCCGCGCGAGCGAAGCTGATGGCGGCAGGTGAGGCCGGGCGACAGGGCAAGTGGGGGCCGGGTGTGCAGCAGCTCGCGCACGACAACGACCGGATGCTGTGTTTTACCTGCCATCTTTCATGGACTACCAGCTGTGGCGGTTGTCACCTGCCCATTCAGGCTAACTGGAAGACCGAGCGGCATCACTACGAGGGCGGCGAAAGCCGCAATTACGCGACCTACAATGTTCAGGTAGCGCGTGATGACATGTTCCAGCTCGGCTTGCACGGACCTGTGAAGGGCGGACGCATCGCGCCAATTCGTTCCAGCTCGGCACTGGTGCTTTCGTCGCAGAACATCAACCGTGAACGCATCTACATCCAGCAGCCCCCGATCGCTGCGAGCGGATACTCGAGTCAGGCATTCGCGCCTCACTATCCCCATACCGAACGCAAGGAAGAGACCAAGCAGTGCGATGACTGCCATGTGTCGGCGGCCAACGACAACAACGCAATCATGGCGCAGCTGCTCCTGCTCGGGACCAATTTCGTGAATTTCGTAGGCGGTTACGCACTGGTGGGCGAGGAGTCACACGTCGAAGGCGTAGCCGTGACCGAGCTCGACGAGCCTCAGGCTGTCATTGGAAGCTATCTCCAGCGTTACGCCTACCCGGACTTCTTTGCACGCCATCAGGCCCGCAAGCAGGAGCTCCCTGAGGCCCACAGACATGCCACACCGGATGCTGCGCGCTGCCTGCAGTTACGAGGCGAGTACCTCTATGTGGCACAGGGTAAGGGTGGCTTCAGGGTTTACGACACGGCGGCATTGCCAAACAAGGGATTCTCCCAGCGCATTGTCACTGCACCTTTCTCCCCTCTCGGCCACGACGCGCATGTAGCAAGTTCGAACGCAACCTGCATGGCGTTGCCGACCAACCAGCCCGTGGCACCCGTACGCAATCAGGGAGCGCTGATGCGGGAAGTGAATCAGGAGCAGCCAATGCACCCGATTTACCATTACGCCTTCATCGCGGATGCGGAGGAGGGACTCATTGTCGTCAACGTCGATACCTTCTCGGACGGTGAGCCGCGAAATAATTTTCTGGAGCGCGCCGCAACCTGGAACGAGGGCGAGGTATTGGACGGAGCGACCCATATCGTGATCGCTGGACACCGGGCATTTGTGGCGACGCCCAAGGGAGTGCAGGTCGTTGATATCGATAACCCGCTAGCCCCTCGATTGTTGGCGACTATCCCGATTCCCGAGGCGCGGGCGAGCGCGGTGCAGTTCCGCTATCTCTTTGTGACCTCGCCACAGGGGCTCCATGTCGTTGATATCACCAATGCTGAGGCACCTCTCGTTCTGCCGGAGACGGTTTCGCTCGCAGATGCGCAACGAGTTTATGTGGCCAGAACCTATGCTTACGTCGCGGCAGGTCGCGAGGGACTGGTCATTATTGACATTGAAAATCCGGCGGCGCCGAAGGTCTATCAGCGCTTCAACGCGGAGGGGCGCCTGAACGATGCCCGTGACGTGGTTGTGGGCTCGACCAATGCGTCGCTGTTCGCCTATGTCGCCGATGGCGCAAATGGACTGAAGGTTATCCAGCTCACCGCACCAGACACTCAGCCGCGGTTCTACGGGTTCTCGCCCGAGCCAAAGCCTGCCCTTATTGCCTGGCGCGCCACCGCAAGCCCCGCGCTGGCCCTGTCCAAAGGGCTCGATCGCGACCGGGGTGTGGATGAAACGGGGGGGCAAATCGCTATCTTCGGACGCATCGGCTCCCGGCCCTTCAATGCAGCGGAGATGGCTAAACTGTATCGGAACCCCGACGGCAGCGTCTGGACGGTCAAAAATCGCGGCGAACCGAAAGATTTCGTGCCGCGGGAGGCGACGAGATGAAATTCCTGTACCGCCTGCTGTGCGTCATGAGCGGGCTCATTCTGGCCAACCTCGCGGCGGCGGGTAGCCCGCTGCCGCACCAGTCACCGGACAAGACACTGGGCA
>JBIKOF010000443.1:0-2646 GCA_044358205.1 Gammaproteobacteria bacterium
GCACCCCGCCCTGTCCGGCGAGATCAAAGATTTCGATGCCGCCCACGCGGGCTGCGTCGGCTGAATCGGTTAAATCGACGTTCTGCCCGAAACCAAGCAGGCGGAGCGCATCGATCCCCAGACCTCCCTCAACAGAGGCGAAGTCGACATCACCTACCACCAGAAGGTCGTTACCTCCAAGGCCGTTCAGAACATCCTGACCACCCAATCCGGATAATGTGTTGTCGGCGCTGTTGCCGATGAGGGTGTTCTCTTGGGCATTCCCGAAGCCGTTCAGAGGGGCTGTCCCCAGCAGCACAAGGTGCTCGGTATGCAATCCCAAGACGTGGCTGATAGTGCTGCGTACGGTGTCGCTTCCGTTGTTCGCGGTCTCCACCACCACATCGGCCGTATGATCAATGACGTAGGTGTCGTCACCGGCTCCGCCGTCCAGGGTGTCGTAGGAGGCACCACCATCTAGCCAGTCATTTCCCCCGAGTCCGTGCAGCACGTTGCGCGCGTTGTTGCCGAGGATCGTGTTATTCGTCTGATTACCGCCCCCGTGCGCCGTCGAATGCAAGAGGACCAGATTCTCGAGTTCGGCCGTGAGTGTCCAGTCGCAGCCTGTGCGTACAGTGTCGATGCCCTCCCCGGGGTTCTCGAGAATCACATCATCAGCACGCTCGACCCCGTAGACGTCGTTACCGGCACCCCCTATCAGAGTATCGGGTCCGCCTCCGCCCTCCAGAACATCGTTGCCCCCCAATCCCTCCAGCCGATTGCCCGCAGCATTTCCATTGATCACGTTCGATTGCGCATTGCCAGTCCCGCGCAGCGCGCTACCCAGTAGGGTGAGATTTTCGAGGTCGGCGCCCAATGTCCAGTTGATGAACGAACGAATGGTGTCAGTTCCTTTGTTACTGGCCTCGATGACGGTATCTCCCGCCTCATTGACGACATAGGTGTCGTTGCCTGCCCCCCCGATGAGCGTGTCGGCGCCACCGGCGCCATCCAGCGTATTGGCACCATCATTGCCAACCATTTGATTGGCCGACGAATTCCCAATGGCGCGGTAGCCGGCGCTCCCCCCCAGCATGAGGACTTCGATATTGGCCTGCATCTGGTGGTTGTTGATGTAGACAATGACGGTGTCATGGCCTTCACCTGCCAGTTCGACGGTTCGGTCGTAGAGCTTTTCGACGATATAGGTGTCGTCACCAATACCGCCGATCATGATGTCATTGCCAACTCCCCCGTTGAGCCAGTCGTCGCCTGAGCCGCCCACGAGCCGATCTACAGAGCCAAGCCCGAAAAGCGTGTCATTTCCTTCAAGACCCTCAAGGGTGTCCTCCGCCGGAGTTCCGGTAAGGCGATCTGCAGCGGGAGTCCCGATCCTTGTGGTCACTTGTAATTCCTGACGAAATTTTTCGAGGCGGAGTGAGCTGCTCCAGTATCTCACCAAGGGAGACAGATTACGCAGACGGGATTCGCACGGAACAGGCGAACCGCCAACCCCAACACAGTTCGGGGAGTCATCGGTCATTCAAATCGTGCTTTCCCATGCCCTCGCGTGCCCCACCTGCCACCCGCCTCAATGGTGTGAATTTTCATCATCGGGGCACATGGCTATCATCCGGTCTTTCCGGTGAGGGATGCTCATGGCGGTTGAGGGGATACGATTCGGCAGTGTTGACGCGTGGTTTCGGGGCCATGTCCCGGGTGCCGAGCCTCCGCTGCGCTGGACCCTCATCGCTGGGGGGCATTCCAATCTCACCTACGCGGGCATCGATGCCCGCGGGAAACATTACGTTTTGCGGCGCCCTCCGCTCGGTGAGGTGCTGGCAAGTGCGCACGACATGGCGCGCGAACACCGCATCGTGAAGGCCCTGAATTCCAGCGGCGTCCCTGTCGCGGGGGTGCATGGGCTATGCGAGGACATTGCCGTCAACGATGCCCCTTTTTTTGTAATGGACTTCGTTGAAGGCGAGGTTCTGCACGACGCTGCTACAGCAGCACGGACTGAGCCGGCCCAGCGACAGTCACTGGGCCATGAGGTTGCCCGGGTGCTTGGCACGCTGCACCAGCTCGATCCTGTCGCAGTTGGTCTGGGTAACCTGGGACGCCATGAGAACTATCTGGAGCGGCAGATCAAACGCTGGCGAACACAGTGGGAACTCTCAAGAACCGAGGAGGTTCCGGCGATGGAGGAAACGGCCAGGCGACTGCTCCTGCACTTACCCCTTCAGCAACGCGTGAGCATCGTGCATGGCGACTATCGTCTCGGGAACATGATCGTGGGCGCCGGCCACATCCGGGCAGTACTCGACTGGGAACTCTGCACCTTGGGCGATCCCCTCGCTGACTTGGGTTACCTGCTCAATACCTGGCTAATGCCTCAGGATAGAGTCGGGGACGTGGATGATCATATGCCGACCACCGCCGGGGAATTCCCCGATGGGGAACTGTTGGTCAAACGCTATGCCGCAGATACCGGTCTCGATCTGTCGACGCTCCCCTACTACCGAGCGTTTTCGCACTGGAGAATCGCCGCTATTCGACAGGGGGTATACAAGCGCTATCTGATGGGCGCGATGGGCAGTCAGCGCGAATTCGATCTGGCGGGCTATCGCCAGAGCATTCTGCGCAAGGCTGAGCTTGCGCTGAATC
>JBIKOF010000442.1:0-2646 GCA_044358205.1 Gammaproteobacteria bacterium
CGAGGTTGGGCGCCTTGATCGCGACGTGGCCGGGAGCCAGCGGCGCATGTCCGCTGGGCGCGGTGGCTGCGGCTGCGGCCGAGGGTGTAGCTGGCGCGGCGCCAGCGGTGTGGACCAATGCGCTCGCCACGGGGGCTGGGCCTGCTGCCACGGGGCGAGGTCCCTGAGCGTTGGGATCATTCGACAGAAAAAGCTCGAGTCCCGGGGTCTCGAGGTGCATTTCATCCCAGCCGGACTGGCGAAAAATCTCGAGCAGGTTCTCGATATCCTGCGCACTGACGCGGGGCTTGTCCGAATTCGACATGCTTCAATCCACCTGTTTGTATGAGTAGCGGGCACGCCCGCCGGAAGTGCCCGAATGCTAAGCCAAGGGCGCGAGGGCGGCCAGCAGGGCAGGCAAGCGCTGACGCACAACAATCACTTCAACACCTGCCGCAAGCGCGGCCTGCACACCGGCATCGCTGTTGAGAACCGCCCCTTTTACGCTGCGGGCGCCCGCCAGAATCCCTGCGAGCTGTGCGGGATCTTCACCGCCCTTCACTGTATCGAGGTTCAGTGCTTGCGCGGCCTCGGGTGCGCGTTCATCGACCACACGAACACGGGCGCGTGCACTTGCCCATGCCATCAGTGTCGCCAGTGCGGGCTCCTCGTCTTCGCGCGGCGAGACCACAGGTAACGCGCCTTCGAAAATACGCCCGGTTGCGCCATCCACCGTCACGATACTGCCTGCCAAGCCCATCAGCACGCCCGCGCCACAGCCGACGACACAAGGCACTCCCACCGCCCGGCTCACCACCGCAGCATGGGAAGTGGCGCCGCCCTGTTCAGTGATCACCGCGCGCGCCACGAGCATGCCGTGAACGTCATCGGGGCTGGTCGTATCCCGCGCGAGCACCACAGCTTCGCCCGCCTTGGCGCGCCGCTCGGCTTCATCGGTGTTGGTCACGACCACTCCGACGCCCACGCCCTGACAGGCGGCTTCGCCCTGCACTCGCGGGGGCGGCAAGGTGTCTGCACCCGCGAGCCGGGGACTCAGCAGTGCGCGAATCTGCTCGGCGGAAACGCGGGAGAGCGCAGTGGCTTCATCGATGCGCCCCTCTTGCACCATGTCCACGGCGAAACGCACGGCGGCAGCCGGGCCCCGTTTGGCGGCGCGGCTTTGCAGGAGATAGAGCTGGCCGCGCTGGATCGTGAATTCGATGTCCTGAACGTCGCCATTCTCGCGTTCGAGCACGCTGGCGCTTTGAAGCAGCTGGGCATGAACGGCCGGCATGGCCGCAGCCAATGTGGCGAGGGGTTGTGGCGTATGCCGCCCGGAAACGACGTCCTCGCCCTGCGCTCGGGCCAGATATTCCCCGTACGGTGCAGGGTCGCCGGTCAAGGGATTGCGACTGAACAGGACACCGGTGCCCGACTGTTCATCGAGATTGCCGAACACCATGGCCTGAATCGTCACCGCCGTGCCGAGATCGTGCGCAATGCCGTGGTGCTCACGGTAACGCCGGGCCCGCCGGGAATTCCAGGATTCGAATACCGCACGCACGGCACCTTCGATTTGCGCTTCCGGTTCCACGGGAACCGCCGCGCCTGTCGCTTCGTGGATCGCCGCGCGCCACGCCGCGGGATCTGCGTCATGCGCCAGATCTTCCAGCGTTCCGCGTAACACGATGCGCGCATAGAGCTCGAGGAACCGTCGGTGGGTGTCGCGCGCGAAGGCGGCAATCCCACTTTCGCGCGCCAGCGCCGCTTCGGTGGCATCGTTCATGCCGAGATTGAGCACGGTGTCCATCATGCCCGGCATCGAAATCATCGCGCCCGAACGCACCGATACCAGCAGCGGCGCATCGCCACTCCCAAAACTGCGACCCGTTCGGGTTTCGAGCCCGCGCAAGCCTGCCTGGATCTCGGCGAGCAGGCCAGTGGGCATTTCGCCGGTGGCGAGAAATTCCGCACACGCGCGCGTGGTGATGACGAAGGCAGGAGGAACCGGCAGGTCGAGCGCGCGCATACGCGCCACCGACCACGCCTTGCCACCAATCAGGGATTTTTCAGGCAGGTTGTTGCCGTCAAGCGGCAGGGTCCAGCGAAGAGCGGAATCAGTCATGATGGTCCAGACCAGGAAGTTCGCAAAAATCGAAAGCCGTCGGCAACAGCAGCGGCCGTGGGGGAGCGTGGCCGGGATTACTCCTCGCGCACCCGACCCAGAATACGCAGCAGATCCTCGTGCATCTCAAACCAGACCGTATGGTAGCTGTCGAGCCGCGCATCGCTGATCCACTCAGAGGCGCCATCCTCTGCGCGCTCCAGCGCGCGACCGAGCCGATCAGCGTGCACTTTCAAACGAGGCACCCGCGCACACAGGGTCGCCAGCACCGGCTCGAAGCGCTCGTGCAGATCGCCCAGCCGGTCGAGGATACGGGCGTCGTAATCCGCGTTGCCATGATCGTTGCGCACTCGCTCGCCGCCAATCTCGACGGTCTGCCAGTCGGTGATGAGTTGTTTCAGTTCGGTATTGATACGCTCGAAGCGATCGTAAGCTTGAGTGAATGCCTTGTCCGCGCGCTCACCCGCGTAGAGGCGCGCGTACTGCCCTTCCAGAATCATGCGTCCGGCCGGGGAAAGCACATAAGCGCCCTGTGCCTCCGC
>JBIKOF010000444.1:0-2635 GCA_044358205.1 Gammaproteobacteria bacterium
AAGAAAGTCCATGACTATCTAGAATCCCTGCCTGGCATCGGCAAGGTCACCTCGCTCGCCTCGCTCGTGCGCGTCGCTGAAACCCTCAACAAGGGGCGCGAGTTCGATCCCTTCGAACTCAACGTCATCTACAAACGCATCCCGGGCAATCTCAAGCACGAGATGCTCTCGCCGTACATCTCTATCGAAGACGATCAGGCACGGATCTCAGTCCGCATCCTCGATTCCACCCCTGGGCTCCGGCGCGATGCCTTACTGACACAAATCCGCACGGGGCTGCAGCAGGATCTCGGACTGGCGCCCGAGGACTACGAGGTCGCCGGCCTGATGGTCCTCTACAACAACATGCTGCAAAGCCTCTACGCCTCGCAAATCCAATCGGTCGGCGGGGCTATGCTGGGCGTTCTCATCACATTGTGGATTCTGTTCCGCAACCTTCGCGCCGCCATCGTCGGCGTGTTGCCAAACATGCTCGCTGCGGCTGCCGTGCTTGGCTTCATGGGCTGGATGCAGGTGCCGCTGGACATGATGACCATCATGATTGCCGCGCTCACGATGGGCATCGCCGTTGAGGATTGCATCCATTACCTATATCGCTATCGACTGGAATATGGCGTGTTCCGTGACAGTCGCAAGACCATGTACCACTGCCACGGCAGTATCGGGAAAGCGGGTTTCTACACGACGCTCGTCGTGTGCTTCGGCTTCTCTATTCTCATGCTGTCGAACTTCATTCCCAGCATACTCTTCGGGCTGTTGACCACCGTTGCCATGACTATCGCCATTCTGGCGGCGCTGACCCTGATGCCGAAGCTGCTACTGATGTGGCGGCCGTTTCACTGAAATGCCGACGCCGGAAACATTTTCAGTCGGCTCAAGCGGCGCGCGCCCCGTCCTGTTGGCGCTGAACGCGCTCGGCTGGTCAAGCCCGAAGTCTGTTTGTAGTATCGCCTGAACTTACCGAGGAGGCTCTCATGCGCGAGGGATACATTGCCCGCCTGTGCGGTTTTACTGCAGCGCTGATGCTGCCATTGCTGCTCGGCAGCGCCGCACCGGCGCGGGCAGACGAAACCTGCTTCTCGCCCTACATGGCGAAGATCACGGGCCAGGAAGATTTCATGTACGTCTGGACTCTGGGCGTTGCCGGTCTCGGCGACGAGCAGGACAAACTTGTCACCATCGACGTGCGGCCGGGCTCACCCACTTACGGCAAGGTGGTGCACAGCGTGTCTGTCGGCGGGCGCAATGAAGCCCACCATTCCGGCTTCACGGATGATCGGCGCTTCCTGTGGGCAGGTGGTTTGGACACCAGCGTCATCTTTATCTTCGATGTCCACAGCAACCCGGCCGCCCCAAAGCTGGTGAAGACCCTTACCGATTTCGTGGCAGACACCAAGGGCGTCGTTGGACCGCATACGTTCTACGCAATGCCGGGACGGATGCTGATCACGGGCCTCTCGAACAATCAGGATCATGGTGGCCGTACAGGCATGGCGGAATACACCAACGACGGTGAGTTCATCACCGCACACTGGATGCCAACCGATGACAACCTGCAGGGCGCGGTCAAGTCGGGCGCCATCGCCGACGGTTACGGCTATGACGTGCGCGCGATGCCCCGCCTGAACGTGATGTTCACCTCGTCCTTCACGGGCTGGAACAACTACATGATGGACCTCGGCAAGATGATGGCAGACCCCGAGGCTATGAAGCGCTTTGGCAACTCCGTGGTCGCATGGGACCTGCGCACGCGCAAACCTCTGAAAGTATTCGATGTGCCGGGCGCACCGCTGGAAATCCGCTGCGCCTGGAACGAAAAGCACGATTACTGCTTTACGACCACTGCCCTCACCTCCAAGATTTTCCTCATCCATCGCGACGATAAGGGAGAGTGGCAAGCCAAGGCGGTGGCCGACATCGGGGATGCGAGCAAGGTGCCCCTGCCGGTCGATATCTCAATCTCGGCCGATGACAACCTGCTGTGGGTGAACACGTGGAATGATGGCCTCGCGCGCCTCTTTGACATCAAAAATCCGCATGCGCCGAAGGAAATCTACAGCCTGAAGATTGGCGAACAGGTCAACATGGTGTCGCAGAGTTGGGATGGGAAGCGGGTGTATTTCACCTCCTCGCTGCTGGCGAGCTGGGATAAGAAGCAGGGCCCTGAGGGGGATCTCCAGTATCTGAAAGCCTATGACTGGGACGGCAAGGCGTTAAAGCATTCCTTCAGCGTCAATTTTATCGCGGAGAAACTGGGGCGCGCCCACCAAATGACCGCAGGCGCCTACGCGCTTTATGGCCTTGCACCGCCATCAAGCCCGACACCAGCGGTCGCCGCACATCCCTGAAGAAATCCGTGATTGAAAACCGGCGTACGCGGGCCGCGCTCGCGTGCTGCCTGGTTCTGGTGGCGGCATCAGGAGCCCTCAAGGGTGAGCCTCACGCGCATGCCCATGGCGCGCAAAGCGTGGGTACGATAATCCCAATCGTGCCCCCACCCTCCCCGGTTTCGGTGAACACAGATTACGTCTTGCCGCGTATCAAGACCGCGGCGGATGCACGCGTCATCGATGACACCGGCCAGAAGCGCACCCTTCGCGAACTCGGCCAGGACCGGTTAGTGGTCTTGAGCTTC
>JBIKOF010000445.1:0-2619 GCA_044358205.1 Gammaproteobacteria bacterium
CTGGGAGAACTTACGCATATCGCCTGGGATCAGGACGTACAGGTGATGATCGAAGGGCCAGGCCATGTGCCCATGCAGCTCATCAAGGAGAACATGGACAAGCAGCTTGCCACCTGCGGCGAGGCACCGTTCTATACACTCGGCCCGCTCATCACCGATATCTCGCCGGGTTACGATCACATCTCCTCGGCGGTCGGGGCGGCCATGATCGGTTGGTTCGGCACGGCCATGCTCTGCTATGTCACGCCCAAGGAGCATCTCGGTCTGCCCGACAAGGACGATGTGCGAGAAGGCATCATTGCCTACAAGATTGCGGCGCACGCGGCCGATCTGGCCAAGGGACATCCCGGCGCGCAGGTGCGGGACAATGCGTTGTCGAAAGCACGCTTTGAATTCCGGTGGGAGGATCAGTTCAATCTCGGGCTCGACCCCGAACGCGCGCAGGAATTCCATGACGAGACCTTGCCAAAGGAAGGTCACAAGCTCGCACATTTCTGCTCGATGTGCGGACCACATTTCTGCTCGATGAAAATCACGCAGGATGTCCGCGACTTTGCAGCCGAAAAGCACATCGCGGACGAGACCGCCGCGCTGGAGGCTGGCATGGCAGAGAAGGCGCGGGAATTCGTCGCCACCGGCGCGCAGATCTACCAACAGGAGTAGCGTCAATGCGGTTCAGGCTCATCAAGTCCTTGTCCACCCTACTCGTCGCTTTTGGATTCTGCACCCTGGAGGTTGGGGCGGCAGAAATCGACGCGACGATTGATGCGGCGTTGACCAGTGCGCATCGCAGTGCCGAACATCGCGCACGCGACGCGCAGCGACATCCCAAGGAAACCCTGAAGTTTTTTGGTCTTGAACCCGGAATGCGGGTCATGGAAATGCTGCCCGGGGGCGATGGCTGGTACACGGAGATCCTCGCCCCGATCCTTCGGGACAAAGGTCTGCTCATCACCGAGATGCTGCCGCCTCGCGCACCTCCCGCGTATGCGCCAGAAGTGCATGCACGCTTTACTGCAAAGCTGGATGCGGAACCGGCCGTTTACGACCGGGTGGAACGGCGAACCCTTGATGGCAGTCCTCTGATGCTCGGGCCCCCGAATACGGTGGACATGGTACTCGCGTTCCGGACCACGCATGGTTGGTTGCGAACAGCGCAGTTCGATGAAATCTACTCTGCAATTTTCGATGTCCTGCGTTCCGGCGGAACCCTTGGCATAGAACAGCACAGGGCGCCCGATGGGGCGGATGTAACCGAGAGCGCGAAGCGTGGATACGTGCCTCAGCAGTATCTCATCGAGCAACTGGAGCTGATTGGGTTCAAGTTCGAAGGAAGCTCGGAAATCAACGCCAATCCTCGCGACACCAAGGATTACCCGGACGGTGTCTGGACTTTGCCGCCAACCCTGACGCTGGGCGAGAAGGATCGCGTGCGTTATCTCGCGATTGGCGAGTCAGACAGGATGACCCTGCGCTTCCGAAAACCGTGAGCTGTTAGCGGGCAAAGCGAGACTGTCCAGAAAGTCTGCCGCCTCGCTCACCGCTTCCTCGGCGGATAATCCCCGGCGCACGCTGTGGGTGCCAATGAGTTTGCGCCACGCGCGTGCGCCCGCCTGCCCCTGATGCAATCCCAGCCAGTGGCGGCTGATATGGCGCAAGGCTTCCCCGCGCCCAAGCTCTTCGCTGACGTAGGGTTTCAGTGCACGCAATACCCCGGCCCCATCGAGATGGGTGGGGGCGTCCACGTCGAACAGGGCGGAGTCGACTCCATTCAGAAGCCCGAGTTGCCCATAGGCCGCGCGTCCCAGCATCACACCATCCACTTCAGCCAGATGCTGCGCGCAGGCCCCGAGAGACGTGATCCCGCCGTTGATAACGACCGGCAGATCGGGGAATGCACGTTTCAAGGCATAAACCCGAGCGTACTGAAGCGGTGGGATCTCCCGATTGGCGCGCGTGGAAAAATTCAGCAAGGCCTTGCGCGCATGCAGAATTAGGACATCACAGCCGGCAGCTACTACTGCGCCGACGAGCTTCTCGAGATGCGCCTGCGAATCCAGCGCATCAACTCCGAGGCGGGTTTTCACGGTCACCGGGATCTGGACGCTTTCCCGCATGGCGGCCACACATTCGGCAACCAGTGTCGGCTCGGCGATCAAACAGGCGCCGAACCGCCCCGCCTGAACACGGCTGCTGGGGCACCCGACATTGAGGTTGATTTCGTCGAAGCCTGCCTGCTCGCCCATCCGGGCAGCGGCTGCTAGTTCAGCCGGTTCGCATCCGCCAAGCTGGAGGGCGACCGGGTGCTCCTGGGAATGGTGAGCGAGGAAACGCTGCGGATCGCCGCGTAGAATTGCACTGGCCACGACCATTTCGGTGTAGAGCCGTGCACGGCGCGAGAGCAGACGGGCCAAAAACCGGTAGTGCCTGTCGGTGTATTGCATCATCGGGGCAATGCAGAACCGCCATGCTGACAAGTCAAGATTGGTCATTGGGCGGTTGTCAGGGTGCCTTGCGGAAAAACAGGGTGACTTCGCCAAAGCCAATCCCGAATTTGCTGAAGCGGGTGCGATTGGCCACCGTGTGCTCATCGATGCGCCACATCCAGTCATCCATGTC
>JBIKOF010000446.1:0-2614 GCA_044358205.1 Gammaproteobacteria bacterium
CGTGCCACGCCGCTCGGCAAGCGCGGCAGATAGCCAGTTCGCCTCCTCGTCCTCCAGTTCTTCCGCGAGCAGGATGTCCGGGGGAATGTCGCGGTCGGCAGTGCCCGCCAGATAAAACTGGGCGATGAAGGCACCAAGAATTTCGGCGCCGGACGAATCACTCACATGTGCCGGGAAGAAGGACTTGTTACCCAGGTTGCGTCCGCCTCGGATGAAAAACACCTGAAGACAAGCAACGCCCTCGTGCTGGGCGCAGGCGATGACGTCGAAATCGCCACCTTCGGCGGTGATGTGCTGCTCCGACTGCACGCGCTGGAGTTTTGCGATCTGGTCCCGCAGGCGCGCGGCGTGCTCGAACTCGAGTTTTTCGGCAGCGGCCTCCATGGCCCCGGCGAGCGCGGTGACGACTTCATGGCTGCGTCCCGCTAAAAACAGCAGGGCATTGGCCATGTCCGCACCATAATCCTCGGCGGTCACGAGGTTTACGCAGGGCGCGGTGCAGCGCTTTATCTGATATTGCAGGCACGGACGACTGCGATTCTTGAAATAGCTGTCCTCGCACTGTCGGACCATGAACAGCTTCTGCAGGAGATTGATGGTTGTGCGTACCGCGCCCGCATTGGGATAGGGACCAAAGTATCGGCCTTGACCTGCCTTGCTCCCGCGATGGAAGGCAAGGCGCGGAAAACGATCCTGAGTGTTGACGTAGATATAGGGATAGCTCTTGTCGTCACGCAGAACGATGTTGTAGCGCGGCTTGAGCTCCTTGATGAGGTTGCTCTCGAGGATGAGCGCCTCTGTCTCGTTGCGTGTCACCACGACTTCGATGTCGCGCACGTGGCTCGCCATGGCGCGAACCTTGGCCGTATGGCCCGCGCTGCGATTGAAATAGCTCGACACCCGTTTGCGCAGATCCCGCGCCTTGCCCACGTAGATCACCGTGCCAGTGCCATCGAGCATGCGGTACACCCCGGGCGCGCCCGGCAGGCGTCGGCACCGCTCGCGGGCGTCGAATTCGGGCTCAGGCTCCGCAGTCAGGGCTGTCGGTATCGTTTCCATATCTCGTGAAAGGCTGCGGTGAATGATTCAGGCTCGGCGGCGAGCCAGACTTCCAGCGCCTCCGCGGTACACCATCGACCATCGATGATTTCATGGGGGTCGGGCTGCGGCGTCTGGTCGGTCACCACCTCGTACACCGCCACAAACTCGTTGCCGGTCTGCGGGCCTGCGGCGAGCTGGCAGAGCAGCCTCAGGTCATCGCCCGCCCGAATGCCCAGTTCTTCTTCAAGCTCACGGCACGCGGCGCGCGTATACGTCTCGCCCGCGTCCACATGCCCGGCTGCCGAAGTGTCCCAGCGGCCTGGTTGGCATTCCTTCCACCATGCGCGCCGCTGCACGAAGACTTCCCCCTGAGGGTTGAACACCAGAATGTGGGCGGCACGATGGCGCAGACCCTGACGATGCACCTCGCCGCGCGGCGCGCAGCCGATGACGCGGTCATCGGCATCAACCACGTCGAGCAATTCCAGCGCGGGTTCCAAGGGCAGCGAGCTCATCTTCGAGAGCCTGCCCGCTGCCCTTGTTCGATGCAAGTGAAGCGGCAGATTCGTTGCACGGGGTGGGGTAACATTCCGGGATGCAGGTTTACGTCGACAGCGCCGATCCCGCGGACTGGCTGCACCACGCCGGTGTACCAAAGCTCGCGGGCGCCACCACCAATCCCACCCTCGTGCGCCAGACCGGCCGCGCGGTGACACTCGCCACCTGCAGCCATCTACTTAACGCTGCGGCGGCCGCCGGCCTGCCCGCACTGATGCTCCAACTGCCGCAGCCCGATGTTGCCGAGGGTCTTGTCTGGAGCCGCGCGTTGCGCCACGAGGCTGCCGGGCACCTCGCCCTCACCTTCAAGCTGCCCTGCACGCCGAGCTGGCAACCGCTGGTGCGCGCACTTATCGACGACGGCGCCGAAACCCTGCTCACGGCGCTGTCAAATCCGGTGCAGCTACTGTGGGCCGCCGAGTGCGGGGTGACCTGGGTTGCGCCTTACCTCGGGCGCATGGAAGCGGCGGGTCGCAATGTCTGGCCGCTGGTTGAGGCCTGCGTGGCCGTTCAGCGCAGCGGCGGGCCGCGTCTGCTCGCAGCCAGCATTCGGACTGGTGAGGCGCTCGCGAAGCTTGTGGCGTGTGGCGCGGCCGGCGTCACCTTGCGGCCGCAATTTCTGCTCGACCATGCACACGATCCGCTGACCGAAGAAGCCACCCAGCAGTTCGCGCGCGACGCGAGCGTCTAAGGACGGACGTCAAGTCTGACCGAGATAAGCTTGGGTGACGCGCGGGTCTTCCAGCAGCGCGGCCCCCTCCCCTGACAGCACCACCCGCCCGGTCTCGAGCACATGCGCGCGGGCCGCAAGACGCAGTGCCATGCGCGCGTTCTGTTCCACCAGCAGGATCCCGACACCCGTCTCGCGCAGCCCGCCAATGATGCCAAACAGTTCCTGCACCAGTCTCGGCGCCATGCCCATCGACGGCTCATCCAACAGTAGCAACCGGGCCTTGCTCATCAGCGCGCGCCCGACCGCGAGCATTTGCTGTTCGCCTCCGGAGAGCGTGCCAGC
>JBIKOF010000447.1:0-2611 GCA_044358205.1 Gammaproteobacteria bacterium
CGCTCCTGCATTCCACAAGAGCAGCTAGGGCCACGCGGCGGTCGCCCCTCCGCGCTTCACGCTGCGCGAGGCGCGCTCCGGAGCATCCCACCCCGCGTCCCTGTAAACCTCAAGCGGAAGTGCAGTGAGATGCCCGTAGCGGACATCTGTTAGTCCGCGGAGGGCGCTCACTGTGCGGCCGCTCCTGCACAGCCCGTGTGCATCGGCACGCGCGGCGGTCGCCCCTGAATTCCAAGAGCAGCGCGGGCCGCGCGGCGGTCGCCCCTCCGCGCTTCACGCTGCGCGAGGGGCGCTCCGGAGCATCCCACCCCGCGTCCCACGATGCGTCTCAGCCGCGCGCAGCTCGCATGGCCTCGACCACCGCGCGGTGGTCGGGGAAGTGGGTGAGCAAGTCCATGCAGGATTGCCGCGGGCCGGCAGGATCGACCACCGGCTGATCGCGGCGCGGCTTCCGCGGCGGTTTGCGCGGCCATCGCCCCATGCCGGCAAAGATGCAGAACCACGAGGTGGGGCTGTAGCTCATGCGGGCGCTCTGGCGGTTGATCTCGGTGAGCAGGTCGCCCCCGTTATCCCACACCTCCATGATCTCGCGCACCGAATCCGACACGTGCGGGTTTTCGCGCGCGGCGATCCAGTAATCCGTGTCCTGTCGCGTGTTCAGCCTGTAGTGCATGTACACGTAGTCTTTCACGCTGTCGAAGATCAGGTTGACCTTGGCGTTGAAGGCATCGCGATAACGCGGGGTGCCTTCTCCCTGCGTGAACTGCTCGATGAAGTTTTCTACCGTGTCCTGCACGATCATAAGGGCCGTGGCTTCCAGTGGCTCTATGAAGCCCTGCGCAAGCCCAATGGCCAGGCAGTTACGAGACCAGGCTTCGGTAAGGCGCCCAACCCGCATACGCAGATGGCGGGCTTCCGTCGCGTCGTCCTCGGGCAATTTCAGGTGCGCGCGCAGCTCGCGTTCCGCGCCTTCTTCGTCCACGTAATCCGAGGAATACACATAGCCGTTACCCAGCCGGTTGGTCAGCGGAATTTTCCACACCCAGCCATATTTGAGCGCGGTGGAGGTGGTTTCCGAGCGTAGCGACGACGCATCTGGATGCGGCGTCGGCATGGCCACCGCGCGATCGTTGAAGAGGAAATCCTTGTAGGAGTGGAACGCAACGCCCAGCGTGCGGCAGATGAGCACACTGGCGAAGCCAGTGCAGTCGATGAAGAAATCGGCTTCAACAAAGCCGTTTTTCTCGGTTTCTACGCCTGAGATATCGCCGTTCTCGTGCTGGCGTACCGCAGTCACGGTGTCGACCATATGCCTCACGCCCATCGCCATGGATTTCTGTTTCAGGAAATCGCCAATGAGGCGGGCATCAAAATGGTAGGCGTAGTCCGTGATGTGGTTGGTGCTCTGGTCGGGCAGCGGCGCGCGAGAATGTTTCGCCAGATAGTTCGATACAAAGAAAGTATCCGGCAGGGCGTGCGCGTCCAGATTGCGCTGGCGCTGCAGCAGGTTTTGGTAGAACGCGCGGATGTAGGGATCGTCGCTCGCAGAGAAAAACGGGTGGTAATAGCTCTCGTAGCCGGGGCGGGTGGACCAGCCGGGAAAGCGGATCCCGCATTTGTAGGTCCCGTTGCAATGAGGCATCCACTCGGAGTCCGGAATACCGAGCTTGGCGAAGAACCGGCGCATCTTGGGGGTGGAACCCTCACCCACCCCGATGATGCCAATGGCATCGGATTCCAGAAGCGTGACCTGCGCGCCGTCCTGGCCCCACGCATGCGCCAGCGCAATGGCGGCCATCCACCCGGCCGTGCCGCCGCCCACGATGAGGATCCGCCCTGGATTGGTTTTGGTCATGGTCTGCCTCTTGCCGTCTTCGGTACCCGTCCTGACCCCGTAGGTAGACCGTACCGGTTCCTCGAGTTCACTGGTCCGGCTTTCCCAAAAATGCAGGGCGAAACCCCCGGTGCCGGTGACCGGGATGGTAACGCCGCCGGGGCACTGCGTCCCGTGTACTCGGAACGGCCGGCGGCCCGGTCCAGCAGCGCCACATCCAAGTTGCCACAGCATTCCCTGAAGCGCCCACCCAAGGGCCTCCCCGAAGCCTTCCGTCCGTCTCGAAATATTGCGTCGCAACAGGAAAAGTGTAGGAAAATCTGATAATTGACAGTGTGCGCAGGGCCTCCCTATATTCGGATTGCCACCTGATTTCGGGTGAGCGTCGGCCTTGTGCACCGGGACCACCAATGTCCTAAGCGGGGCGGGCGAAGACGGACAGACAGTCTGGTTGGCAGCGGTTGGCAATAGGGCCAATCACCGCACCGACAACGGGTCTGACCCATGGAGATCGAGAAAAAATCGGCCGGTCCGGGGGAGGGAGAAGGGTAAGCGGACCAGCGGTACGCCTGCCCATCCTACGCCTGACTTGGCCGCCAACCCGAGGCTTAAGGAACAATGCAAGGTACTCTTCGTTACCGGTCGGCCCACTGGGCCGTCTACAAGCGCAAGGTCTCACTCACGATATTGCTGGCCATTACCGCCTTCTTCGGGGTGGGGCTGTCGTCGGTGCAGATCAAGACAATCTTCTCGGATCTCTTCCCCTCCAATCACCCC
>JBIKOF010000448.1:0-2602 GCA_044358205.1 Gammaproteobacteria bacterium
GGCGATGTTGGCTGCATCCAAGGTGGGCATGATGAGGACATTTGCTTCGTCCTGCAGCGGCGAATCGGTAACCGCGACACGCCGGACGGCCGCGAGCAGCGCGGCATCGGCCTGCATTTCACCGTCGACCTCGAGCTCCGGTGCTGCTGCACGAATGAGTGCCAATGCCTCGCGCATCTTGCGGCTGGAGGGTGTATCACCGCTGCCAAAATTGGAGTGGCTGAGCAAGGCCACGCTCGGTTTCATACCAAAGCGTCGCGCGCATTCCGCGGCAGAGCGCGCGATACCTGCGACCGTCGCGGCATCCGGCTCCGGGTGGACCTGAGTGTCGCCAATGATGAACGTGCCTTTGCGCAGGACCAGCACGTTGAGCGCCGCCAACGGCCGCGAATCAGCGAGTCCGAGCACGTCAGTGAGATGCTTCAGGTGCTCGCCATAGACCCCGTTGAGGCCACAGATGAGGGCATCCCCTTCGCCCCGACGCAAAAGCATCGCCCCGATGACGGTGGACTGAGTGCGTAATACGCGCCGTGCATCCGCGGGCGTCACGCCCCGACGCTGCATGAGCGCGTGATAATCGGTCCAGTACTCGCGATAGCGGTGATCGCTTTCGGGATTGACGATGCCGAAATCCTGTCCCGGCTTCAGCCGCAGCCCGAGGCTTGCTACGCGCTGTTCGATGACCGCAGGCCGACCGACCAAGATTGGACGAGCGATACCCGCATCCACCACTTCCTGCGCGGCGCGCAGGACGGTGGTCTCTTCGCCTTCTGTGTAGACGAGGCGTTTGGGATCCTGTCGCGCCCGTTCGAATACGGGTTTCATCAGGAGAACGGACTGGAAGACGAACTTGGCGAGGTGGTCGCGATAAGCACCGATATCGGCAATGGGACGGGTGGCGACCCCGCTTTCGATAGCGGCCTTGGCCACCGCCGGTGCCAAGGTAGTGATGAGTCGTGGGTCGAAGGGCTTGGGAATGAGATATTCCGGACCGAACTTGAGGGCATCCCCGCCATAGGCGGCGAGCACCGCCTCAGGTGCTTCCTGCATCGTCAATTCGGCGAGAGCCTCGACACAGGCGAGTTCCATCTGCTCGGTGATGGTAGTGGCGCCGACATCGAGCGCCCCACGGAAGATGTAGGGAAAACAGAGGACGTTGTTAACCTGATTGGGATAATCGGAGCGTCCGGTAGCGACGATGGCATCCGGACGCGCCGCGTAGACCTCTTCCGGCATGATCTCCGGCGTGGGATTGGCAAGTGCCAGCACGATGGGGCGCGCTGCCATGGTGGCCACCATCTTACCGGTCAGGACATTGGGCCCGGATAAACCGAGGAAGATATCGGCGCCACCGATAACGTCGGCCAGCGTGCGGGCAGACGTCTCCCGCGCATAGCGCGCCTTGTGATCGTCCATTCCCTCTGTGCGTCCCTGATACACCACCCCGGCCTTGTCGGTGACCGTGATGTTTTCGCGACGCAGGCCCAAGGACTCCAGCAGTTTCAGGCAGGCGAGCGCGGCTGCCCCTGCCCCGGAACAGACGAGCTTGACGTTCTCGATCTGCTTTTCCACCAGGCGCAGGGCGTTGCGGATGGCTGCGCTGGCGATGATGGCTGTGCCGTGCTGATCATCATGGAATACGGGAATGCCGATACGTTCGCGCAGCTTGCGCTCGACGTAGAAGCATTCAGGCGCCTTGATGTCCTCGAGGTTGATGCCACCAAACGTGGGTTCGAGGCTTGCGATGATATCGACAAGCTTGTCCGGATCGTTTTCGTTGATCTCGATATCGAAGACATCGATGCCGGCAAACTTCTTGAAGAGAACCGCCTTACCCTCCATGACAGGCTTGGCCGCCAGCGGCCCGATGGCCCCAAGGCCGAGCACGGCGGTGCCGTTTGTCACCACTGCCACGAGATTCCCGCGATTGGTGAAACGGGCAGCCGCAGTGGGGTCCTTGGCAATTTCCACACAGGGCACTGCGACGCCCGGGGAGTAGGCAAGCGCCAGATCACTCTGGTTTGCCAGCGGCTTGGTCGCCGTTATCTCGGTTTTCCCCGGGCGGGGAAATTCGTGGTAGTCGAGCGCCGCCAAATCTAGTTCGCTCATGTAGAGTTACTCGCCGTGTGGTGTGAGGGTTTATCGGAAAGGCATGCCAGGCGGCATGCGGCCCTGCATGCCGCGCATCAAGGCCTGGAGGCCGCCCTTTTTCGAGACTTTCTTCATCATGCGCTGCATCTGCTCGAACTGTTTCAACAGCCGATTGATGTCCTGCACCTGAGTGCCCGAACCGTCGGCAATGCGCTTCTTGCGCGACGCCTTGATGATGGCGGGAAACTGTCGCTCCTGTGGCGTCATCGAGTCGATGATCGCGGCAAGCCGCACCATCTCCCGATCGTTGACGCGATTCTTCACGTGCTCCGGGAGCTCGGCAGTACCGGGCAGCTTGCCCATGAGTGCCGCAAGTCCCCCCATATTCTTCATCTGCTCGATTTGTTCACGGAAGTCTGCCAGATCGAAGCCCTTGCCCTTGCTGAGCTTGGCCGCGACCTTGGCGGCCTGCTCGCGGTCGACCTTCTGTTCGACCTCTTCGATGAGTGAC
>JBIKOF010000449.1:0-2592 GCA_044358205.1 Gammaproteobacteria bacterium
ATGAGGACAAGCGCGAGCCCCAGATAGACGTGTGCGGACAGCCAGCCCGTGAGGCTGCCCGGTCCTCGCTGATAGGCCCGCTTTCGAGCCCCCAAGAACATCAGCCAGACAATGATGACGGCGCCCAGAATGCCGAGGGTGTAGCCCAGGAAGCTATCGCCCCGCGGCCCCCCAACGGGATCGTCCCAGATATAGATTCCGAGCACCCCCAAGCACAGCAGACCCGCCCACCGGGCGTACCGGTAGCCCTTGAAGCTGGTGAAACTCTCGTGGGACTGCATGCCGGATGGGTCGGGGAGCTCTCGGCCCTAAGGCGCGGAGAGACCAACTCCTGAACAGGTGCCAGACCCGAAAACCCAGCCCGAGGGACGTACGGGCTTGGCTCGAAAGCTTGAATTTACTTCAAGTTTCATATTATTAAATATTAAATTCAGTGTTTTATAAGATATATCTCGAAATTATATTCAGATTTTTCGGCCACGCTGTCAACGATCCTCTGGGCCCCTCATGGGCTTGCCTGCCCGCCCACCGGCAGGCATGGTGGGGATGCGCCAACTCGGCCGCGTACCCGGATTCACGCCAGACCATGAGTCAGTCCTCTCCGCCCCCAATTCCGACCGCCCTCAACCCCAAGGCGCGGGATGTCGAATTCGACCTCGAGCACACCCTGTCCGCCGTCATCAGCTTGCGCACCCGGATCCCGGAGGACGCCTTCACAGCCCGCGTGCTTGGGACCGAGCGCTCCGGCCATGGCGTGGTCTTTCAGGAACAGGGACTCGTGCTGACGATTGGGTATCTAGTGGCCGAGGCCGAAGAAATCTGGCTGCTGGATGGCAAGGGCCGTGCGGTGGAAGGCGATGTGCTCGCATACGATTACGAGACGGGCTTGGGTCTCGTGCGCGCTCTGCGTCCATTCGCGCCACCCGCACTGGAACCGGGCAGCAGCCGTACCCTCACCCAGGGAAGTCAGATGGTGATGGCAGGGGCGGGCGGCAGACGAAATGCCATCCGGACGGCGGTGCAGTCTGTCGGGCCTTTCGCCGGGTATTGGGAGTACCTCATCGACAACGCCATCTTCACCGCACCGGCCCACCCTGACTGGGGTGGTGCCGCGCTATTGGACGAGGCCGGGCGCCTCTGTGGCATCGGGTCACTGTTTCTGGAGTCGGTGCCTGGTCCGGGCGTCCCTGGCGAGGGAAACATGAGCGTCGCAACCGACCTTCTGCTGCCCATTCAGGACGAGTTGCTACGGCATGGCTCCACGCTGAAACCCGCCCGCCCATGGCTGGGCGTCTTCATTGCCGAAACAGAATCGGGGCTTGGTGTGGGCGGCCTCTATCCGGGCGGTCCTGCGGCGAGCGCCCTGCAGGAAGGTGACATGTTGGTGGCCTTAGGCGGTGTCCCAGTTCAGGACCTCGCGGGCCTTTACCGTCTGCTCTGGGCGAGTGGCGAAGCTGGGGTGAGCGTCGCGCTGACAGTCAGGCGGGAAGGCAAACTACTCGAGGTGAAGCTGCGCTCGATGGATCGTCGTCAGGCTTGGCGTAAACCGAGTCTGCACTGAACGGCTGCCGGGGCCTCATCCCCGGGTCTTCAGATCGCTTCGGCAATCGCGACACCCAACTCGCGCGTGCTCGCGGTTCCCCCAATATCCCGGGTTAACGGTGCGTGAGCAGGTCCAGCCGCAAGCACCGCCTTGATGGCCGCGAATATCGCATCATGCGCCGCCTGATGTCCTAGAAACTCGAGCATGAGGGCGGCTGACCAGATTTGGCCGATGGGATTGGCGATGCCTTTGCCCGCGATATCGGGCGCTGATCCGTGTACCGGCTCGAACAGGCTGGGCGCGGTGCGATCCGGATTGAGGTTGGCAGAAGGCGCGATGCCTATGGTTCCCGTGCAGGCTGGGCCCAGGTCCGAGAGAATGTCGCCGAATAAATTGCTCGCAACCACCACATCGAACCAATCCGGGTGCATCACAAAATGCGCCGTAAGGATATCGATGTGGTACTGGTCGACGCGGACCCCGGGATAGGCTTTCGCCATCTCTGCGACCCGCTCGTCCCAGAACGGCATGCTGATGGAAAGTCCATTGCTCTTGGTGGCGGAGGTCAAATGGCGACGGGGCCGCCGCGCGGCCAGTTCGAAGGCGAACTTGAGCACACGATCGACGCCCGTGCGGGTCATGACGGTTTCCTGCACCACGATCTCACGCGGGGTACCAGGAAACATGCGGCCGCCCATATTGCTGTACTCACCTTCGGTGTTTTCCCGCACGACGTAGAAATCGATTTCGCCAGGCAAACGATTGGCGAGTGGAGATGCAATACCGGGCATCAGGTGCACGGGACGTAGATTCACGTACTGATCGAATTCACGGCGGAAGGTGAGAATGGAACCCCAAACCGAAATGTGATCCGGCACAGTGGCAGGCCAGCCCACAGCGCCAAAGAAAATTGCATCAAAGCCCTCGAGCTGGGACTTCCAATCTGCGGGGAGCATGCTGCCATGGCGCAGGTAGTAGTCGCAGGATCCGAAATCGAAGTGCTGGAGTTCCAGATTGATACCGAAGCGGGACGCGGCCGCCTCGAGCAC
>JBIKOF010000450.1:0-2591 GCA_044358205.1 Gammaproteobacteria bacterium
TTTTTACACCGATGAGCACAACTTCATCTGGACCTTCTTCTTCATCGGCAACTACATGCGCGACCGGGTAACCCCCTTGGGCTTCCTGGTGTGGGAAGAGGCCAGCAACTCCTGGGTGGCGGGCTTCAACACCGAGTGGAAGATGGACAACCACTGGTCTGTGAAGGGTGGCTTGCACACCATTTGGGGTGGCAACGAGAACTTCCGTCACGACTCAGGCCCGTTCAGCACCTTCGTGGTGCCGTTCAGAGCCACTGGCGTCGCCGACAACTATGCACAGCAGTCGGTGTTCGGTGCGGCGCACGAGGGCATCGGCGCCCTGCGCAACAACGACGAACTGTTCCTGCAGCTGAAGTACCAGTTCTAACCGGTCTCGATGACCCAACCCCGCCCCGGAGTGAACCTTTCACGGCCGGGGTGGGACTTAAAGCTCAAGAAGAGGACGAGGAGATCACATGATTAAACAGTCTCTGCGCATGGCCGTGCTGGCCGCGCTCGCTGCCCAGCCGCTGGTCAGCAATGCTTTTAGCCCCGAAGATCATATGGCTTGGATTAAGGCCAACCAGGAAGCCCAGCCGCAGTTTGTGGATGGTGACACCATCACCTTCGACAAGGCCGACCTGGTGCGTCCGTTCATTCCCGCCGAACAGCAGGAAACTGTGCTGTTTGAAGGCATGGACATGAAGATCAAGGATGCGGGCGACGTGTCCCCGCCGGATTCCTATAAGCAGGCCACCGAGAAGTTCGCCGGTCAGGCGACCATCGCGGCTGACGGCGCTATTGAAAACTACACCGCCGGTCGTCCGTTCGACCCGGCCAAGTTCACCCCGGACAGCGAAGAAGATGGCTGGAAGTGGGCGTGGAACTGGATGTACCGCTGGCAGTACGCAGGCCTTAAGGTTGACGAAGTGCACTGGGTGTGGGTCCGCGAAGGCGGTGAGCACAGCGGTCACGACATCATGTCTTCCGACGGTGGCAAATATAAGCAGTACTACACCGGTGGCGGTTCCTTCGAGCGCGTGCTCGCCGGCCCCTACCAGCGCGTGCTGATGTCTGGCCGTGCCGACCTTGCGGATACCAACTACCGCATGAACAACGGCGAAGGCTTTGCCAAGAACACCAACTTCCGCGAATACACCGGCTTTACCTCGCCGTTCGACATCGCGGGCACGGCGTTCCTCATCCTGCGCTACGACGATCCGCGTAAGCCGGACGACTCCTGGGCCTACATCCCCAGCCTCCGTCGCGTACGCCGTATCTCGGTGGAAGTGAAGTCCGATTCGCTGCTGGGCACCGACCATACCCTGGAAGATTTTTACGGGTTCAATGGTCGTCCGCTGGAGCACAAGTGGAAGTATGTGGGCACCGCGCGCATTCTGGCCGTCGCCCGTTCGCGTACCCGCGACACCATCTACTACGGTCCCAATGGCTGGGCGCCCCTGGATGACTGGGCGGTGCGTACCATGGACGTAGTGCAGATGTTCCCGCAGCGCTCGGGCCACCCGTACTCCACGAAGTTCATCTACTCGGATCGCGAGTCGGGTGAATCCTTCTACGCCAATGCCTTCGACAAGGCCGGCGAACTGTGGAAGGTGTGGCAAATCCAGAAGGTGTGGACGGAAGACCCGCACTATAAGGACAACGCGGTGTTCAAGGCCGATGCCACGCCGGATGGCACGCGCATGCTGGCCTTCCAGAGCATCAACGTGATCGACCTGCAGAACAAGCGTGGAACCCTGGTGCCCTGCCGCGGTAACAGCTTCCCGGCGGTCGAACTGTCCGATGTGAAGAAGACCCACGACGTGAACTACCTCACCGAAGGCCGCTAAGGTCCAAGGTTTGGAAGTTCGAGGCACTCCGACCCGCGCGGAGTGTCGAATGGACGGGCTGCTCAGGCAGCCCGTTCGTTTTTGGGGCCCCGCAAGCCTCGCCAATAGCCCCCAAGGAGTCTCCGTGTCCCACGCCGCTGCCCCTCGTCGCCCGCATGCTGTGTTTGTTCTGGTGGCGCTGGTCCTTTCAGTAGCCTTGGGCCTGAGTGCCCAGACAGTGGCTGCGGACGACAATGCAACACTGCAGGCGCGCGCCATTGCCGTCGCCCGACAAAGCTTCGCCACCGCCGATGTGTACGACCGGCTGCTCGCCGCGGGTGCGCTGGCAGATTTGGGCGAGGGCGATGCCCTGGAATTTCTGAAAACCTATCTCGCGCACGAAGATCTGGTGTACAAGCGCGCGACCATCGATACCCTGCTGGCCGGTACTCACCCGGCCGAGCTCGACTTGCTTTACCGCACCGCCACCGAAACCCCCTCGGTGCTTGGCCTGATGATGGAATCTCTGGCGGCGACGCCCAGACCAGAAATGCAGGACCTCATCTCCGAGGCTCTGCGCGAGGGCAGCCTGTATGTCCGCAAGAGTGCTCTGCAGGCCGTTGCCCGCGGACGGGTAGAGGGCCTCTCGGACCAGCTGAATGATGTCATTGCAGATCCCGCCACCCACGAAACCCTGCGTGCTTATGCCTATTACGCACTGGTCTCCACGGGCGACGCAGACGCTGCCATCGGCGACCGGCTCATCGCCTTGAGCGGCTCCTC
>JBIKOF010000451.1:0-2590 GCA_044358205.1 Gammaproteobacteria bacterium
GGGTTGTAACCGAAATTGCGGAGATCTGAGTACATCATCAGCCAGTTGATCGGGTAATTGCTGAAGATGGGACTGGCCTTGCGCGAGTTCTCAATGAGCCCCTTCTCCACCACCAGTCGCATGGCCTCGTCCTGGTCGTATTCCCAGGCATGAAAAGGTGCCAAGTAGCGGGGAAAGCACGTACCGGACGGGAAGGTCGCCGGGTTGAAGAATCTGCGAAGTTCGTCCTCTGAGAATTCGCCGCAGTCGCGCAGGGCCGGAGGCGTCCAATCCGTCGACTCGATCAACGGCCGGGAAAATTCATAATGCATGCGCTCTGGTTCGGGCTGGCCGGGCGAATAGCCGGCAAGCACCAGGGGGATGTGTTTTTCGACGGCAAGTCGGATGGCGTCGCCCTCAAAAAGAGGGGCGTAGACATAAGACACCGTGTACACCGCGCCGCGGGCTTCCTGATGGCTCAGGAGAAACCGGAAAAGTTTGCGATAGAAAGCCGCCGGAGGGGTGTAAGTGACGAGATCACAGCCCAGCCTCTCCACTGTGCGCCGAATGTTCTGCCAGGCAATGGGCGGAATATTGACGTCTACGGTAAAGGCGAGCACGCGCAAACCGCGCTCTGCCACCAACTTGTACAACAACAAGGCGCTATCCTTGCCGCCACTGAACGGGACGAGGATATCGTAGCGGCCCTTTCCCCGCGTCGAGGCCAGGGTGGCCTCGAGATCAGCCTCGAAGCCGCGGCGGGTGTGCTCGGGATCGGTGGCGGACGCCGAAATCAACAGGGCTCGGCACGGCCCGCACTGTCCAGACTCATCCAGGTTGGCACCGGGCGCCGCTGCGGGCAGCAGACAGGTCCTGCATTTGCGCACGGTGTTTTCAGGCCTCCGCTTCGGGCAAGCGTTCCCGCGGGAAATCCCGCAGACGGATTCCGGCTGCATCCTTGTCGGAGAGCATGGGGGTCGCGACGGGCCAGCTTATGCCAATGTCCGGGTCGTCCCAGCGAATCACGTGCTCATGCTGGGGCTGGTAGAGATCGTCGCATTTGTAGCTGAATACGGCACTTCCGCTCAGCACACAGAAGCCGTGGGCAAATCCGCGCGGGACCAAAAACTGCAGCCGCGATTCGGCATCGAGCACGATGCCCGCCCAACGTCCGAAGCTGGGTGAATCACGCCGGATATCCACCGCCACGTCGAAAACCTCGCCCTCCATCACGCTCACCAGTTTCGCTTGTGCCTGCGGGTTCTGGAAATGGAGTCCGCGCAGGACACCCGCGCAGGAACGCGAAAGATTGTCCTGAACGAAGGCCTCCCGGATCCCTAGCGCGGCGTATCGGGTCGCGTTGTAGGTTTCGAGAAAGAAGCCTCGCGCATCCCCAAAAATACGCGGCGCGATAACCCGCAGACCCGGGATGTCGAGGGTGAAGACCCGCGTGCCTTGCGGATGGGCGGTCTCATCGACGACCTGAGCGCCGGCAAGCTTCATGAGATTTCACCGGCTGCGAGCTGAATGAGGTACTGACCATAGGCGTTGTTTGCCAGGCCTTTGCCCAGAACCGCAAGCTGATCGGTTTGGATGAAGCCCATGCGCCAGGCGGCCTCCTCCGGACAACAAATCTTGAGGCCCTGCCGACGCTCCACGACTCGCACGAATTCCGTCGCTTCGACGAGGGAATCGTGGGTCCCTGTATCCAGCCATGCAGCACCCCGACCGAGGATCTCGACCGACAATTCGCCACGCTTGAGATATTCGCGATTGACGTCCGTGATTTCGAGCTCGCCGCGTGGCGAGGGCTTCAAGGCACGCGCAACATCGACCACTGAGGGATCGTAGAAGTACAGGCCGGTTACGGCGAAACGGGACTTCGGTACCTTGGGTTTTTCCTCGATATCGACGGCCTTGCCGGCCGCGTCGAAGCTCACCACGCCGTAGCGTTCCGGGTCATGTACCGGATACGCAAAGACCGTGGCACCCTCGGTTTGCGCAGCTGCCCGCTGCAGCTGCGCTGAAAGCCCCTGCGAATAGAACAGGTTGTCACCCAGAATCAGGCACGCGCTCTGGCCCGCGAGAAATTCCTCCCCGATGAGGAAAGCTTGGGCCAGTCCTTCCGGTCTGGGTTGCTCGGCATAACTGAAGCTGCATCCCCAGCGGGTGCCGTCGCCCAACAATGTCTTGAACTGGGGCAAATCCTGCGGTGTGGAGATGATGAGAATTTCATTGATCCCCGCCAGAAGAAGCGTGCTGAGGGGATAGTAGATCATGGGCTTGTCGTACACCGGCAGCAGCTGTTTGCTGAGCGCCAGGGTGATTGGGTAGAGCCGGGTGCCCGCCCCGCCAGCAAGGATGATCCCTTTTCTCTGTGTCATGTCGGTCTTTCCTGTCAGAAATCTTGCAAGGACGTAAAGGCGGGCCACCCGGGGGATGCGCCATAGTGAGAACTCATCGCCATTTTCGCTTGGAAGTCTTTGAGTAGCATCGCTTACACGCTATTATCGGCCGGCAGTCAGGCAACTACTAAAAAAATCTCCCATAGAAGGAGGAAATCATGCTGGATAGGCAGCAGTTCGTGTGTACGCTGGGCGCTTCGGTCGTC
>JBIKOF010000452.1:0-2588 GCA_044358205.1 Gammaproteobacteria bacterium
AAGGCTGGGGGCGTTCGGACCCCGCGCCCGCTTTAGTCCATTCGGGTCAGGAAACCCCGTTTGCGCGCCAGCTCTGCCTGTAGGTAATTCAGGGCCCGCTGCGAATGTTCGTCTTCCGGGATCCCCGCCGCATGGATGAGCTCTTCCAGTTCCGAGACTTCCTCCTCCAATTCCTCTCGCTCGCCGCTGATGCCGAGCATTGGAAAAAATGTCTCCAACTGCCTGAGTTCGTCTACTAAATCGTGGAGGCCTTCAGAAAAAGTGTTAATCCCCATGACTAAACGTCCCTCGAAAGGATATAAAGTGCGAGTTACGGGATCGATCTGAAACCAAAAGTGAGTTTGATCCGCTAGTGGACTGATCTTGTTGATCATTATTATGGAACTTGAGATTCAACTTCAAGCCTTAACGCGCACGGCGATCGGGTTTCGCAGGACGGCATCCCGGCCAGACGCAGGTTCATTGCGGTGACGGTGACGATTCCCCATGCGGTGGTCTGTCCCGAGGGCCCTCTCGCCACCCTCTCCGAGGCAGAGCTGACCGCGCTGCGAGCGGTCTGTGATCCCGCCCATCGGGGGCTGCTGCGACGTTGCGCGCTGGCAGTTCTGACCAGCGGGGTTGATACGGACGATCCCCGGACCATGCTCGAACGCCATGCGGATTTCGAACTCAGTCTCCATCAGGTCGACCGAGGCGTCCGCTTGCACCTGGAGCACGCGCCCGCACGTGCCTTCGTCGAGGGCACGCTCATCCACGGGATTCGGGAGCAACTGTTCGCTGTGCTGCGAGACGTGGCCTGGTTGACCGGCTCACTGCCCGGCGGGAGCCAAGGGGACGCCATCAACCCGACGGAGGGGATATTTCGCCACCTGCGTCAGGCCGGGGTGTTCCCCTCGGCCGCCGGCAGGCCGCTCGCGGTGTGTTGGGGGGGGCACTCCATTACCCGGGAGGAATACGACTACTGCAAGGAAATCGGCTATCGAATCGGCCTCCGGGGCATGGATATCTGCACCGGATGTGGCCCCGGCGCCATGAAGGGGCCCATGAAGGGGGCTGCCATCGCCCACGTGAAGCAGCGCATACCTGACGGGCGGTACATCGGCATCACCGAGCCCGGGATCATTGCTTCTGAAGCCCCCAATCCCATCGTCAACAATCTGGTCATCCTGCCCGATATCGAGAAGCGGCTGGAGGCATTCGTCCGGTTGGCGCATGTCATTCTTGTGTTCCCCGGGGGTGTGGGCACCATCGAGGAACTTGTCTACGCCGTGGGTGTGCGGTTGCATCCCCGCAATCGCGGATTGTCCATGCCGATCATCCTGACAGGCCCTTCGGGCAGCGCCGGCTACCTGCACGCGCTGGATAATTTCATCGTGCGCACGCTGGGTCCTGAGGCCCGCGAGGCCTACACGCTGATCGTCGGCGACCACGAGGCAGTCGCCAATGCCGCGCGTGCCGGAGTTGACCGCACGCTCACCTGGCGCGACCGCACGAATGACGCGCTCTATTTCAACTGGTCCATGCATCTCGATCCCGGTTGGCAGCATCCCTTCAAGGCAACCCATGCCTCCATGCAGGCGCTCGAACTGAGCCATCGACCAAGCCCTGAGGTACGCGCAAGCAGCCTGCGCCGCCTTTTCACGGGATTGGTGAGCGCAAACGTGAGGGAAGAGGGCATCGCAGCCCTTGAAGCGCAGGGGCCGTTCAGGATTTCCGCGGAACCGGAAATGCGGGCAGCCCTGGACGACATCCTCTCGCTCATGGCGCGCGAGGGTCGAATGCGCGTTACCGGCGGAGCGGTCCCCGGTCTCCATGTCTTTGCTGATTGAAGCTCTTGCAGCCCCTCACGCGTACGCAGTGAGCTCCATATAGCCCTTCCCACTCAGCGGGTCACCGCGCCGCGTGCCCGTCACCGCTACTGCGCCTTCCCAGTACCCGACGATTCCGGTCCATTCCTGATCCGGTAACGCGGCATTCACGGCGAACTTCATCCCGGCACCCGGCACTTCGACCGACCAGCCTGTCGGGTAACGCCTCTTGCTCACCGGACTCGTCCAGTGGCGGGTGGGTGAAAGTCGAAAATCGCGGGAGCCAAGGGTGGTCGTCTGTCCATCTGGATGGATGAGGGTGCCCGAGCCCCATGGTGAGTCCTGACCGTTCTGGTCCCGGAGCCTGTAGAGCATGAGTTCACTGCCGTCATCGAACTGAAGACCAAACCAGTCCCAGCCGTCGGTATTGGCATCGAGGACACCACTGCCCCATTCATGATCGAACCAGGCATTTCCCTTCACCGTGTACCGCTGGTCGTTCAGCGTGATTTGTCCTTCTGCGAGCAGCCGGCTCTGGGAGTAATAACATGAGGCATTGGAGATCGATTCCCCTTTGCGGGAATAACCCTGTTTGCCATGGAGAACGACGGGCTTCGCGGGATTGAGCGATAGCGCCAGCTGACGACCGTTCTCCCGCGCTTCCAGATGCCACTGCTCGCGTGGTGTCCGCTCGAGGCGCAGGCCCCAATCACCCACCCACACCGCCAGCGGATCGTCTGTTGCGCCAGCGATACCGAGGACGGGTCGTTCCAGCCGCTG
>JBIKOF010000453.1:0-2587 GCA_044358205.1 Gammaproteobacteria bacterium
CGCGCCAATCGGGCAAGACCTCGTCCATCAACTGATGAAAACGAGGGCCGTGACCTCGACAAACGAGGTGTATGTGACGCCGGCTGGAGTCCCGCGGGTGCACGCGCGGCTTGCGGCGCTGTGACCGCAGGCACCGCCGGCGGCAGCAGCTCGAGCGCCGACTGAACCGGCCGTTGCGCCGCTTCGTAAGGTCTCACCGACTATCGATCCCGTTCGAAGTCTGCTCAGTCACAAAACTTGTCAGAAGCTTCATCAATCGCCGCGGGCATCTGCTGGCGGAACATCGCCGCCACGTTCTCCCCGCACTGCTGCAAGGCTTTCATGGTCGGCGAGTCAGCCATCTTGCGCCCCATCTCCATCGCCGCTTCGCGTGCGCCCGCTTCATCACCGGCCGCGCATAGCTGATCGATTTTCGCGCCGAGAGCTTCGCCCTCTGCCTGCATGCGCTCCATCGCCTCTGGGCCAATTTTCTGCATGCACGCCACCATTTCCATGGCACCGCCCTGCATCATCTGCGCCTGCATTTCCGGCGAGACTGATTGCGCGTGCACTGCGCTCGCGAGGAGCGTGATTGCGGTTGCCAACAAGGTTTTACGGAGATGAGGCATCACCAAACTCCATGCATGGATTTGTGCGCGAAGTGTCGGGCAGGTCAACGCCCCTCGCAAGCACACTTGTCGCCATCCGTTTGCCCCCACAGAATGCAGCAATGGGTCCCTCTTCCACAAAGCGTCAGGAATTCCGCACAGGCGCGCTGCTGCTGACCACCGCCACCCTCGGTTGCGGCCTTGGCACGTCGTCCATCGTCTACTACAGCTTTGGGGTGTTCGTGGCACCCTTGCAGGCAGCTTTCGACTGGACGCGCGGAGAGGTCACCGCGACCCTCATCTTCGGCAGTCTCGGTATCATCCTCATTGCACCGCTGCTGGGTTGGCTCATCGATCGCTACGGGCCGCGTGCCGTCGCCCTGCGTGCGGTGCCAGTGTTCTCGCTCATGCTATTGGGGATCAGTCGATTCGAGGGTGGTCTGGCCCTGTTCTACCTGCTGTTTTTCTTGACCACCCTGGTTGGCAGCGGCACCACGCCAATCCTCTACACGCGAGCGGTCACCGGACATTTCAACGCGGGTCGTGGACTCGCACTCGGGATCACGCTCGCCGGTCCCGGTGCCGCAGCTATTCTCATGCCGCCCTTCATGACGGGGGTCATCACAGATTACGGATGGCGTGGGGGCTTTCTGGTGCTCTCGCTCCTCGCGATACTGCCCCTACCACTGATTCTGATCGCGATGAACAAACCCGCCGCCGCGACCCACAGTCCATCTATCGGTCTTCCGGGAGTGAGGCCCTCGACCGCCTTCCGAACGCGCGCCTTCTGGACCATCGTGCTCGGATTCGGCGCGGTGTCATTGGGGTGCTCGGCGCTGGTTGTGCATCTGGTGCCCATGCTGAGAGATGCCGGGTTGGCTGGCCCGGAAGCGGCACGCGTCGCTGCGCTGGTCGGCATCGGGGTGGTTGTGGGGCGACTGGGGATCGGCTGGGCCATCGATAGATTCTTCGCGCCACGCGTCGCCGCCATCATCTTCGCCATCGCAGCCGCCGGCTGTCTGCTGCTGCAGTTGGGTGGCATTCCCCAGGCGCGGATGGCGGCTTTTCTGGTGGGCTTCGCGCTGGGTGCCGAAGTCGATCTCCTCGCCTTCCTGACTTCCCGCTACTTTGGCTTACGCCACTACGGTTTCATTTATGCCGTGGTGTACGCCTTCTTCTGGGCAGGAATGGCCATCGGTCCCGCCACGGCTGGCCTGCTATTCGACTCGCATGGCAATTACCTGCTGGCCCTTTGGCTGATTATCGCGAGCCTTCTGGCGGGTGCCGTTGCGTCGCTCAGCCTGCCGCGCTTTCCCGAGTCTCGCGACTAACCGGCTCTTACCGCCCGCCTGTCGGCGTGATAGCGTGCGCGCCTTCTTACTTTTAGCGAGAGCCTCCGATGTCCCAGATTGATCATGTCTCCGTCGTGGCCAAATCGAATGTGTACTTCGAAGGCAAATGTGTCAGCCACACCCTCATCAAGCCCGATGGAAGCCGTCTGACGGTTGGGGTGATCATGCCGGCGAAACTCAACTTCGGCACGGGCGCCCCGGAACGCATGGAAGTCGTCTCCGGCGAGTGCCGGGTTCGACTGGACGGCGAGTCGGAATGGAACACCTACGGCCCCGGGAGTACCTTCAGGGTGCCCGGCAACAGCCGTTTCGACATTGAAGTCGACGCCCCCTTCGACTACATCTGCCACTTCGAGTAAGCACAAGCCGCGCCGGGCGGAGGTGACCCAGCCGCCCGCCCAGATGCCATCATGCCCCGTCCGCGAGGCTCAGTCCGGAGCCTCGCTGCGGGAGTAGGCGTCGTGCAGATGGACCGGTCGTGAGCGGCGGGTTCGCAGCCGGATATTCAACATCTCGACGGCCACAGAGAACGCCATCGCGAAGTAGATATAGCCCTTGGGTACGTGGTGCCCAAGGCCGTCGGCCACCAGTACGGTGCCGATGACGAACAGAAATGACAGCGCAAGCATCTTGATCGTGGGATGTGCG
>JBIKOF010000454.1:0-2584 GCA_044358205.1 Gammaproteobacteria bacterium
AAACATCCAGTACACCTGTTGGGGCATCGCTGCAGCTCACGGGCGCCGGCACGAGCCCAGCCGATTTCATCTGGGCTGTGACGGCTGCCCACACCGCGGGCGCTGTGAATGCCGGACAGTTCCTGCTTGCAGAGCTGCCAGACCTCAAGGTTCCTGAAATTCAGGGCAGCGCGCATCATTCACCATGGACAGGCGTGCGCGTGCGCACGACAGGTGTAGTCACTGCAGTGGATACCAATGGTTTCTATTTGCAGGATCCTGTCGGCGATGGAAACCTCGCAACCTCCGATGCAGTCTTCGTGTTCACGACTACACGCCCGAGCGTTCGGCCTGGCGATCTGGTGCGCATGACAGCCATGGTGACGGAGTACCTGCCGGGCGGCCCGGGCAGTCGGGCGCTTTCCGAGACCCGCCTGAGACTCGACGCGCCCGAGGACGTGGTCTCGATTCTTGTGCGTGACCAGACTTTGCCTGCGGCGACGATAGTCGGGGGCATCGGCCGTACCATTCCCAACGCGGTGATTGACGATGATGGGTTATCAAGTTTCGATCCCACCCTCGATGGCATCGATTTCTGGGAGTCGTTGGAGGGAATGCGACTTCTTGTCCCAGACGCACGCACTGTCGCGCCTAGTACGACACTAGGCGAAGTCTGGGTGGTTGCTGCGAATGGCCAGGGTACGAGCGGCCTGAGTGCCCGAGGAGCTCTGGTCGCGCAGGGTGACCCTGCGGATCCTGTGCCCGGGCGCCTCGCAAGTACCTTGCCGCTCTCGGATTTCAATCCTGAGCGCATCCTGATCAATGATGACCGTGGCCAGCTCCCTGGATTTTTTTCTCCCGTCACCGACGCCGGTGCTCAGCTGGGGGATGTGACCGGGGTCCTATCGACGGCCAGCGGCCGTTTCGAACTTCGTCCGGTTCAGCCATTCAGTGTGGTTGGCAACACCCCAATAGTCCGCGAGACGACCACCCTGCCAGTCGACCCGACCCTACTGCGTGTCGTCAGCTATAACGTTCGGAACCTGGACCCAAATGATGGAGACGGTAGCCGAGACATCGATGGAGGGCAGTTCGCAGCGCTCGCGCAGCAAATCGTGTTGAATCTGGCAGCGCCGGACATTCTCGCCTTGCAGGAGATTCAGGACGATGACGGCGCTGCCAATACCACAATCACCAGTGCCGGGCAGACGCTCCAACGGCTGGTGGAAGCCATAGTTGCGGCGGGGGGGCCTGCTTACGCTTTTGTGGATAACCCGTTTATCGTCGACGACCGAAATGGCGGAGAGCCGGGCGGCAACATCCGCAACGTTTTTCTCTACAACTCAGCGCGCGTCAGCCTTGTAGAAAATTCACTTTCCACTCTGAATCCTGCCGGCCAGTCGACGGATCCCGCCAATCCATTCTATAACGCCCGTCTTCCGCTCATCGCACGCTTTGTCTTCGATGGTGACGAAATCACCGTCATGAATATGCACTTCACGGCCAAGACGGGTTCTTCGCCCTTGTTGGGGGCGCTCCAACCCTCCACCAACGGCGGTGAAACCAGACGACTCATGCAGGCGGTGGCGGTACGGGATGCGGTGCAGGCTATTGCCGAGCAGGATCCCGCGCGGCGTGTTCTGGTGGTGGGGGATTTCAACGAGATCCAGACCGAATCACCGCTGCGCGCGCTGACGCAGACAGGCATCCTGAAAAATCTCGCCGACTCTCTTCCAGAAAATGAGCGCTACACCTTCAACTTTGAAGGTAACGCTTACGCCGTGGATCACATCTTCGCCACGTCGAATCTGACATTCCGCGCAGGGCTCGATATCGTCCATGTCAACACAGAGTTCGTGGAGCGGGCCAGCGACCACGATCCTGTTCTCGTGAGTCTCCTGCTCTCACACGACGCGGGTACACCCGGTAACGACACGCTTTTTGGCACCGCTGGTAATGATTTTTTGCGCGGCCTCGGAGGGAACGACACGCTGCAAGGCTTTGGCGGCGCAGATACGCTCAATGGCGGAAACGGATTTGATCGCATTCTGGGGGGCGACGGTAGCGATCTTCTCCTCGGTGGTTCGGGTGCAGATAGGCTGGAGGGCGGCGAGGGCGCCGATCGCGTGCGGGGCCAGACTGGTGCCGACAGCTTCTTCGGTGGCAACGGTGCAGACCGCTTTCTGTTTGAGCACGGCGATAGCGGCCAAATCTCCGGCTTTGATCGCATATTCGATTTCGCCCCGGGAGGTCCCGGCATTGGAGACTGTATCGACTTCTCTGTTGCCTTGCGGGTTGGCACCACTGGCGCGGTGGCCATGTCATCCCAGGCTGTCATTGATGCGAGCACTGGCGTGGCGCATTTTGCGGCGGGCTCCGGCGCCACCCTCTCAGATGCGCTTTCCGACATCAGCCTTGGTCTGTCTGTCGGAACCGACGAGGCAGGTGAGTGCGCCCTGTTCAGAGCCGGTACGCAGGGACCCTGGCATGTTTTTGTCTCGGATGGCGTACCAGGGCTGACTACCGGCGATGTGGTGATACAACTCGTAGGTCTGCTCCAGCCGGTGAGCGCACTACTGCGTGCCGGAAACTTGTTCCTTGCCGC
>JBIKOF010000455.1:0-2583 GCA_044358205.1 Gammaproteobacteria bacterium
CGCCCTGCTCGTCCTTGCCAGCCAAGCATCGGAAGTGCTGGAGCAGCTTGCTGAACTTTTCTCTGACGCGCGCTTCAAGATCTATGTCCATCTCGATCTCAAGTGTGACGCCGGAAAATATTCCGCGGGCAGGCGTTGGCCCCCGAACTTGCGATTCATCCGGCAGAGATTTGAGATCTTCTGGGGAGGTTTCAATATGGTGCGCGCCACCGAAGCGCTCGCAAATACGGCTCTGCAAGATGAATCGTGCCGGGCTGCCATTCTTTTGTCGGATGACAGCTTGCCGCTTCTGCCGCCCTCCGAAATTCATACTGCAATCCACATGCAGCCCGACCGAATCGATGTTGGGCTGGCGCGGCTTGATCCGCCGTTCCTGCGCCGATACGAAGAATTCTTCTTCATGGATTCTGCGCCAACGAGTGCACGCTACATCGATGTAGAGAACCGCGTGATTGACGACGGGGTGCTGGACACCCTGGCGCGACTGGCGCAACTTCGTGAAGATGGCAAGTACCGGCCCCGCGAAGTCTGGTCCGGTTCTCAATGGTGGAGTTTTAGCCGGGAAGCACTGACGGCGGCGATTACGGAGCTCATGCGCAATCGCTGGGTGCGGGAATCGTTCGAGTTCTCAGCGGTGCCCGACG
Organism: Gammaproteobacteria bacterium; assembly: GCA_044358205.1. Lineage (GTDB taxonomy): Bacteria > Pseudomonadota > Gammaproteobacteria > CAIKBL01. Next base: position 645 of record JBIKOF010000455.1, read on the forward strand.
AGAGCGTTTTTCACACCCTGCATGCGAATCGGCTTGGACTTCAGGCGCAATCCCTCACTGGACCCATGCTCACGGATTTTACCCGCCAGCCTGCCCCCTACATGTTCTCCACCTTGTCTGAGGTCGGCGAGATTCCGGAGGGCAAGCTTTTCCTACGCAAGGTCGCGCCTTCGGCGGCCGGCGCAATGCGCACAGAGCTGGAGGAACGCTGGCGTGATGTTTGATGCACAGGATCCCATCGAGTATCTGACCCACCGCCTTGCGGCTGGTGGACACTGCTTCTACATGCCGAATGGTGGCAACCTTGGGGATAACCTCATTGCATCCGCCACGGTCCAGCGCTTTGATAAGGCGGGCCTGCCCTGGCAATTCACGCGCGACCGACGGCGCGAAGTCCGGCCCGGGGATCTCCTCGTCTACGGCGGTGGCGGGAGCCTGGTTTCCCTGTATCAAGGCGGCATCGACTGTATCGCGCACCTGCAGTCATTGGGCGCTCAGGTGGTCGTGCTGCCCCAGACGGTCAATGGGCATGCCGACTTCTGGCGCAATAGTGGCCCGGTGACGGTCTTTTGCAGGGACATGGAGTCGGCGCGATATCTCCAGCAGTTCCCGCAAGTGATGGCGCTTCCGGCCCATGACATGGCCTTGGGACTAGACCTCACCGACGATCCGTTCACGACAGTGCTCGCCTTTCGAGAGGCCTACGCACGTCGTGGCGAAACGCGCGTACTTCGCGCGTTTCGTGGGGACTCGGAGGCAGCAGGCGTAATCCCGGACGACACCCTTGATCTCCCCGCGTTGTCCTATCCGCCGCTGCTCAGCGTGACTTCGTTGCATGGTCACACCTGTACCTTCCTTGCCGCGCTTGCGGGGTATTCTGCCATCCACACAGATCGCCTCCACGTGGCTATTGCAGGCGGCTTGCTTGGGATCCCGGTCGTGCTTTCTGACAATGTCTACGGCAAGAACTCGGCGGTGTTTGCCGCTTCCCTGAAGGACCGGTTCCCGTCCATGGCTTTCGAGCCGAGGCCGCTGGCGAGAGCCTGAAGCTAGAACGTGTAGGAGAAGGTCTCGAGGGTCTGTTTGAAGCGAGCCTCGATAATTTGGCGACTGACCGAATCGTAATGTGGCCGGTAGTTCGACGCTTCGGAGGATACGGTCAGCGAGGCGTTTTGCCAGGGCAATTCGCCCGCGAGGCCCAATCTTCCAGCAAGCGCTGGGAATGTCTGGCTCAGGTTTTCATGACGCAGGATGTGCGACACGGCAAGTCGGCCCATGTCATCACTGAGCCAGCTACAGAGGTCCTGCAGCCAGCCGGCGGGACCTGACGGGGTGCCATAGGCCTCCTCGACAAATTGGGCGAATGGCGCGCGCATCGCGATCTGGCTGGCCCAGTGCGGCGCGATGCGTCCCTTCGAACCCGGGTAATACGCCTCGATTTCCGCCGCCGTCATCCGTAGGGGTTTGCGCAGGTGATGGTAGAACGAAAAGGCTTGGGCGAAAGGGTTGCGCACGACTGCAAACACGGTGAGGGCACCGAGCTCCTCACCCAAGGCCTGTGCGGCATCCCGATAGGTGCTGTGCTTGCGTAGAAACTGGGCGCCGCCGTTGGCCGGGTTCAGCAGCAGCGCCGTGATACTCTCGCCCGCGCATTTCGGAATGTGCACGAACAGAAAACGTTTTCGAAACCCAAGAATCATGTGAATCCCAACAGCGCGGTCATGTCATGACGAAGCCCACCCACAGTTCGCCCAAACGTCGTAAAGTCTTCGGCATCGGGTGGGCAAAAACCGGCACTACGACCCTCGGACGGTGCCTGCAGATTCTGGGCTACGATCACCACAGTCAGGATCTCTCGCTTGTCCCGCGTCTCATGCGCGGCGAGTGGGCCCGGGTGATGGAAATTGCAGAGGCGCATGAGAGTTTCGAGGATTGGCCG
>JBIKOF010000456.1:0-2582 GCA_044358205.1 Gammaproteobacteria bacterium
TCGACTGGGCCTCGCGATAAGCGGGGTCTGCCGTTTCGGCTCGCGAGAGAACTTCAATGAGATCCGCGGCCCACCCTTCCGGGCAGGCCACGAGACAGAGCAGGAGCCCAAGCGCCAAAGACACCATTCTCACCGAGACCTGCTGCTTTCGCGGTGCGGGATGCAAGCGGTGACCTAGTACTGGGCCATCGAGGGATCCAGATCCTCAGCCCAACGATGGATACCGCCGCTGAGATTGAGCACATCCGGGAAACCATTGCGTCGCAGGTACTCCGCGGCGTGATGGCTGCGCATCCCATGATGGCAGACGGTCACAATCGTCTGGTTTGGATCAAGTTCGCCAAGCTCATCGGGGAGGGACTGCAACGGCACCAGCCGCGAACCCGTGATGGCGCACAGCGCGAATTCCCACGGCTCCCGTACGTCAAGCACAAGAATGGCCTCCTGCGCGAGCCGTTCACTCAGTTCCCGAGGCGAGATCTCACTCATCGTGTCAGAACCTGAAGGTGGGCGGTGTCTCGGCGCCGCGCAGCGGTTCGAGTTCCAGCTCGAACAGGGATTCGGTGCTGAAGGTATCTTCCGCCTCACGGGAGACAAGAAGAGCCTCCATCACCCGTCCGGACCCGACAACGGCGAACAGGCGTCCACCCGGCGCGAGTTGGGCCTCCAGGGTTGTGAGTCGTGCCGGACTGGAAGCCGTGACCGCGATGAGGTCGAAGGGTGCGCACTGCGGCAGGCTGGCGAGGTTGAGGCCGTCGGCCTCGAGACAGGTCACGTTCTCGATGGCAAGGGCGCGCAGTCTTCGCGACGCGGCCAGTGTAAATTCACCGATGATGTCGAGACTGACAACCTCTGACGCGAGCGAGGCGAGCAGCGCTGTCAGGTACCCGCTACCCGTGCCGATCTCGAGCACCCGCTCGGACCCGGTCGGGGCCAGCGCCTGAATGAGGCGGCCTTCCCACTTAGGTGCGAACATCGCCTGACCATGGCCGAGCGGAATCCGGATGTCGGAGTAGGCCAGCTTGCGGTAAGCCTCCGGCACGAAGTGCTCCCGTGGCAGGGCGAGCATTGCATCCAGCACCCCCTGATCCAAAACCTCCCATGGACGCACCTGCTGTTCAACCATGTTGAAGCGGGCCTGACTCGAATCCATCGTGCGCAACCTCCAAACCACGGGCCAGTGTTCGGCCAAATTGGACAGCCTCCGCCCCCAGCAAAGGCGGAAGCCCAAGGAGCCGGGATTATAGGGTGAATCGACTGCGTCGTCCCCCGTACGACTGCGCCGTAGCCCTTGGTGGGGTGGGTTCGGTAAGTTGCCGTTGGATAGCTATACCGCCCCGCCCTGGTTCCAGTTGCAAGCGAGGCAGGGATACGTGAGGGGGCGGGTGCGCGGTCATTTGACTTGGGATCCTTCGCTACCTACGCTAACGAGGCATCGTCGATAGCGGCTGGGGGTGCTTTCGGAGACACCGCACTGCGCGTGACCGGAAGCTGAGAGAGTCCCTTCGAACCTGAACCGGGTCATGCCGGCGTAGGAAAGCGCTTCCCGTGGCGTCAAGTCCCCGGCCCCTCCGCGAGCATGCCTGCCCTGGTGCAGGTTCCCGTTCACATTGCAGAGGTGTCGTCATGAACGCCGTCCCCGAAAAAATTCTCCACGAATCCGCCACGCTAGACGCCGGCGTCACGACGCCATTCCCGCAGTCCCGCAAAATTTACGTTCCGGGAAGTCGGGCGGACATTCAGGTGCCGATGCGGGAGGTGACGCAGCAGCCCACGCGCGGGCGTGCTGGTGTGGAGCACAATCCCTCGCTCACCCTTTACGACACCTCAGGCCCCTATACCGACCCGACGCAGGAAGTGGACGTCCGTGCCGGGTTGCCGTCCGTCAGATCCGTCTGGATCAGTGAGCGCGGGGATACCGAAGCCCTGGTTTCGCCGAGTTCGCGTACCACGCTCAAGCATGCCAACGATCCGCGCACGGCCCATCTTCGCTTCGCGCACCAGCGACCTGTCCGACGTGCAAAAGCCGGGTGCAACGTCACCCAGATGCACTATGCAAGAAAAGGCATCATCACGCCTGAAATGGAATTTGTGGCCATCCGTGAGAACCAGCGGCTGGACGCGTTCATGGCCGCGCATCCGCGGCTGGCAGTCAGTCACGCCGGCGAATCGTTTGGTGCTTCGCTGCCGTCGCGTATCACCCCGGAGTTCGTGCGCGATGAGGTGGCGCGTGGGCGCGCCATCATTCCGAACAACATCAATCACCCGGAATCGGAGCCGATGATCATCGGGCGCAATTTCCTGGTGAAGATCAATGCGAACATCGGCAACTCGGCCGTCTCGTCCTCCATCGAGGAAGAAATCGAAAAGATGGCCTGGTCCATCCGCTGGGGCGCGGACACGGTAATGGACTTGTCCACCGGGCGATACATTCACGAAACGCGGGAATGGATCATCCGGAATTCGCCAGTGCCTATCGGCACCGTGCCGATTTACCAGGCTCTGGAAAAAGTGGACGGCAAGGCTGAGGAACTCACCTGGGATCTATTCCGCGATACCCTCATCGAGCAGGCCGAGCAGGG
>JBIKOF010000457.1:0-2581 GCA_044358205.1 Gammaproteobacteria bacterium
CGTGGATGCTCTTTTGAACGCTACCTCTGAACGCCAAACTTTTACCCTGCGCGTGATGCGGGATATAAACACCATCGCGCGAGATTCGCAGCAGGACAGCCCTTGAACTGTGCGCTGGTGCACAGATGCGCTCACCACGCGGCTGTCCTTCGGTGGGATGGCGCGCCACCGCCAACATGAATTTTTATTGGGAGGGAATATGACGATGGACAGCGGGCTCTGGAGAATGGCGCTGCTGGTGGGATTGGCGGGCATTCAGGGCTGCGGGGAAACCCCGGAACCTGGGCCGAGGGTTGGCGGGATGACCGAGTGCTCGGAGGCTGCGGTTGGGAAGGCCGCAACCGCGTGGGTGAAGTCACAGAGCGAGACGAACGCGTTCGACCTCGACCATCTGGACTGTGCCGAGGGCTGGGCAGTGGTGTCTGGATCGCTCGGGCCAGAAAAGGCACCGGCCGACGGACCTCAGGGCGCGCCAACCTCGCTCATCTTCCAGCAGGAAGGTCAGTTCTGGATTCCGAAAGAAAAGGCCAAGGTGTGCGGGACGTTGGACCCGGCGGTGCCCTTGGAGCGCCCGGGGGACGCCGAGGTCCCCGCCGCGCTCTGGTTACCCGGCTGCGCCGCGGGCTGAATGCCCCGGACAATCCCTCGCACCCTGAATACGGGCTGCGAGGGATTTAGCCCCCTCGAGGGCCCGTCTCAGCTCACGGAGCCTGCGGCCTTGAGGGCCGAGATTTCGCTCGCCGAGAAGCCGAAGTCCGCAAGGATCTCGGCCGAGTGCTCGCCCGGCGTCGGCGGAGGCAGATTGAGTTCAGCCACCGTGCGGCTGAAGCGCGGAGTTGGAGCGACCTGCTCCACGCCATTGTGCACCGTGAAGGCCCCTCGGGCCTTGTTATGCGCGTGCTGCATGGCTTCACTGGTGCTCAGAACCGGGGTGGAGCAGGCATCCTCGTGTTCGAGAATGGCGGTCCACTCTGCGCGCGTCTTTGTTTTGAACACTTCCGCAAAACGTGCTTTCCAGGCTGGCCAGCGCGACTTGTCGTGCTGCGGTTCGAACTCTGCCGGATCAAGCCCCATCAGGCTCAGCAGTTTCACGTAGAAAACCTTCTCGATGGCGCCCACCGCGATGTAGCCCCCGTCACGGGTTTCGTAGGTATCGTAAAAGTGCGCGCCTCCGTCCAGCACGTTGTCGCCGCGCGCCTCGGTCCATTGGCCAAGAGGCCTGAAGCTGAAAAACATGTTGGCGAGCAGGGCCGCGCCTTCGGTCATGGCGGCGTCGACCACCTGCCCCTTACCCGAGCTTCGGGCTTCAAGGATGCCGCACAGAAGGCCAAAGGCGAGGAACATGCCACCGCCGCCGAAATCACCCACCAGGTTAAGAGGGGGGACTGGCTTGCGGTCACGCTCACCGATGGTGCTGAGCACGCCCGCAAGCGAGATGTAGTTGATGTCATGTCCTGCCACGTTCGACATCGGGCCGCTTTGGCCGTAGCCGGTCATGCGGCCGTAGACGAGACGCGGATTGCGCGCGAGACAGGTATCCGGGCCAAGCCCCAGGCGCTCGGTGACCCCCGGCCGGAAACCCTCGATGAGGGCATCGGCGCCGCTGACCAGCCGCAGTACGACTTCCTTGCCTTCGGCAGACTTGAGATCCACGGCGACCGAGCGTCGGCCGCGGTTCATTACATTCAGGCGCGGCGGCAGTGCCACGCCCAGATCGGCCGCCTGGGTGCGGTCCACCCGAATGACGGTGGCGCCCATATCGGCCAGCAGCATGGCGGCGAAAGGTCCGGGTCCGATGCCTGCGAGTTCGATGATTTTGATTCCAGCTAATGGTCCCATGGTGTCTCCTCGGGCTCGGGGTTCGTGGGGATTGCGCGCTCAGCCGGGCGCGGCGAGCCAGTGCACGCTAAACCAGCCTTCGCCATCACACCAGACCTCGCGGGGTTCGAATCCGGCAGACCTTGCCAGAGACCGGAAGCCATCCAGCGTGTATTTGTAGGAATTTTCGGTATGCAGGCTTGCGCCGGCGGCGAGCGTGAAGGTTTCATCGCCCAGCTGGATATGTTGCTCACGGAGGCAGAGTAGATGCATTTCCACCCGGTTCAGCGGTGGATTGAAAAACGCGTAATGCGCGAATTCAGCGGGGACGAAGCGCGTTCCGAGTTCGCGATTGGCCCGCACCAGCAGGTTGCGATTGAACGCGGCGGTGATTCCCGCAGTGTCATTGTAGGCAGCGTGAAGAATATTGGGATCTTTCACCAAATCGATGCCGATTAAGAGCCCACCGCCCCGCAAGGCGCGCGCGGCAGTGGCCAGAAAGCGCTCGGCTTCCGACGGGCTGAAGTTTCCAAGTGAGGAGCCGGGAAAAAAGCCGACGCGTCGCCGCGCATCTTCGGCCGGCGCAGGAAGCGCGAACTCCAGACTGAAATCCATGGCCACCGGCGTAACCGCAAGAGTCGGGAATTCGAGCGCCAGCGCAGCCGCGCTGGCGTGCAGGTGGGCGTCCGAGATGTCGAGCGGCACGTATCGGCGCGGGTTCTGCAGGGCCCGCAGCAGAACCCGGATCTTGGTCATGGCCCCG
>JBIKOF010000458.1:0-2579 GCA_044358205.1 Gammaproteobacteria bacterium
AGAGGGTGACCTTGCCTTCTGGGGCACACCCACGCCCCGCACGAAGGAGCGTTTGTGGGTCATCCCCAACGGCTTCAACGATGAACTCCTCGCGCTGCCATTGCCCGAGATTGACGTTCCACGGGTAATTTTCGTGGGCACACTGAAATACTGGCCGAACGCAGAAGCCGTAATCATGTTCGTGCGCAGCATCCTGCCCCGTCTGCTCGCTCGTCACCCGGCCCTTGAATTCTGGATTGTGGGTCGGTCGCCCGTGGACGAGGTGCTCGCGCTCGACAATGGGAGCAGCGTGCGGGTGTTTGCCGATGTTCCGGACGTCATCGACTACGTGCGGCAGGCCGCGGTGTCCGTGGTCCCGCTGCGGGTAGGAGGCGGAACGCGCCTTAAGATTCTGGAATCCATCGGCGCGGGCGTGCCCGTGGTCTCGACGCCCGTCGGCATCGAAGGGATTGATCTGCAGCCAGAGACACACTTTCTGCAGGCGGTTACGCCAGCAGATTTCGCAGATCAGGTTTCTCGTCTCATCGACGATCCGCAACTCCGCAAACAGCAAGTAATTGCAGCGAGAGGGGAGATCGCGCGGCGCTATGGCTGGGGGGCCATCCGCAGGGACGTCACCGCAAAGCTTCTGGCGTTACGGGGCGCGGGCGCAGCGCCCAGCACTCCGCCATGACCCGTATCCTCTTCGTCTCGCCCATCGTGCCCTTCCCGGAGCAGCGCGGTGGCATGAACCAGCGTATCGCGAATCTGCTGCGCGCCGCGTGTGCCCGCGGCCCTGTTCAGTTCGTGGGCTACAGTACGGCGGGCCCGCCGGATGATCCCGAAAACAGCAGGGGCATCGCTGAGTTACGCACGCTGTGCCCCGATGCAGTCCTCGTACCGAGGGACAATCGCTGGTGGCCAGAGATTTCGCGCGACTCGCTGCTGTGGTGTCTTCGCCATTACGTGCTGGCGCGCGGTCCTTTTCTTTTTCGCACTTACGACGCCGCAGCCCTGATTCGTGAGGTTCGGCGGCTCGCCCCCGCAGCCGATCTCATCTGGGTTGAAAGACTGTGGATAGCCTGGCACCTGCCCGAGCTCGCATCCCGCATCGTGCTCGATCTGGATGATCTGGAGTCGGTGAAAACCGCACGCCGTATGCGCGGCTGGCGCAAAACCCCGACCACCCTCGCGGCCTGGTTCGACTGGTGGAAATTGCAGCGGGCGGAACGCGCTGCGCGAGGTCGTTTCCTGCGCACCCTCGTCTGTTCGCGGGAAGATCTCGCCCTGTGGCGAGACATGCGACCTGGCGTACCAAGCCTTCTCGAGGATCTCTGGGTCGTGCCTAACGGCTTCAACGATCACCTTCTACAACTTCCGCTACCCACCGTTACAGCCCCGCGCGTGATCTTCGTTGGCACGCTGCACTACTGGCCCAATACCGAGGCCGTGCTGCGCTTCACGAAGAAAATCCTGCCCCTCATCCGCGCGAAGTGCCCGACTGTGGAATTCTGGATCGTGGGCCTCGGCCCAGCGCAGGAAATCCTCGATCTCGATGATGGCAAGGCGGTACGCGTGTTCCCGGATGTACCCGAGGTGATCGATTACGTCCGTGAGGCAGCCGTTTCCGTGGTGCCCCTGCGTATCGGAGGCGGCACCCGCCTGAAAATTCTGGAGTCGCTTGCGGCGGGCGTCCCGGTGGTATCCACCACTGTCGGGGTGGAGGGCATTGCACTGGTGCCGGATAGGCACCTGTTCGTGGCCGACGAACCGCAAGACTTCGCAAACCGGGTGTGCAGACTGCTTGGGGACCCTACGCTGCGGGAGCAGCAGGTAAGCGCGGCGCGATCTGCGATTGCCAGCGAGTACAGCTGGAGTTCCATCCGTGAGCGGGTGGGACAGAAGCTGGCGTCTCTTGCATCAAGCCTGTCAGAGAATCCCGCAACGAGGTCGCAGAAAGTCGACAAAGGCTGATCGCGAGGCCGCGACGCGCTTAGAATCGCGCCAGATTTTTCCAGGAGCATTCCATGAAAACCCGTGCCGCCGTCCTCCACGCCCTCAATCATCAGCCACCATTCGCCAACAGCCATCCGCTGCACATCGAGGAAATCGAGCTTGATGCGCCAGGTCAGGGGGAAGTGCTGGTGCGGATGCTGGCCGCAGGGCTTTGCCACTCCGATCTCTCGGTAATCAACGGCTCGCGGCCAAGACCGGTGCCCATGGCACTGGGGCATGAGGCTTCGGCGGTGGTGGAACAGGTGGGTCCTGGCGTGACGGATCTCCACAAGGGAGACCGCGTGGTTCTGGTGTTCGTGCCCAGTTGTGGCCACTGTCTACCGTGCATGGAAGGGCGACCCGCACTGTGCGAACCAGGCGCAGAAGCCAATGGCAAAGGCGCTCTGCTGTTTGGTGGTCGGCGTATTCACCTGCACGGCGCGGATGTGAATCATCACGTTGGGGTTTCCGCGTTCGGCGAACACGCAGTCGTTTCCCGGCGGTCCTGCGTGCGCATTGATCAGGACATCGATCCGGTGGAGGCCGCGCTTTTCGGGTGCGCCGTTCTCACTGGCGTGGGTGCCGTGGTGAATACCGCGCGCGTG
>JBIKOF010000459.1:0-2576 GCA_044358205.1 Gammaproteobacteria bacterium
GGACTTGAAGCGCGGCCGGGAGGGACCCGACGCCGTGTCTTCGATCATTTCCACCCGCGCAACCTCTGCGTTCTCCCCACCAAGCCGGGCGTGAAACTTGTTCGCCACCTTGTGAGGCGCACGCGTGGGCTTCGCTGTTTCAATCTCAGCCGCTGCGGCCATATCCGGCGCCGGGGTATCGTTCGCCAGTGCCGGTCCGCCCAGGGTCATTGAGACAACCGCGGCGCTCAGCGCCAGACGAAGTCCATTCAAAAGTGTCTTACGCATGATCTCTTCCTCCTTAGCTAGCTTCCGGTTTCAGCCGGAAGTGTTTTTATTGCACTACTTACGTGCAGTTATGACCACGCGATCCTCATTTTGGTTCGAAAGGATGTCAATTTTTTTTGAGCGCTTTTGAATTATCAATAAAAACAAACAGCTAGCCGGTAAAAATCTGATTGGCACCGTCTGTGCAAGGCTTGGTGCACCACACCAAAAGGAAGCGGCCATGAGCGGACGTCTGACGAAACTGGTGCACACAGTCATTTTTCTGCTGTCGGGAGCCCCGGTGCTCGCGGCGAGCACCTCCGTGTCCCTGCATGACACAGAATTCGGAACTTTCCATCTTGATGGAGAGCTGGGTCACGGCGTGCACACCCGGTTTTTGTTGGACACGGGCTCGGCCTATGTGGTGCTGAGCGAGGCCAGTACGCGCAAATTGCTCGCGCAACATGTCCTCACTCCGGTGCGCAAACTGCGCGCCGTGCTCGCCAATCACTCCAGTGTCCGCGCGCAGGTCTATCGCCTTGAGTCGCTCGCGCTTGGCGGTGGCTGCGTAGTGCGAAATCTGGAGGTTTTGGCCATGCCAGGTGCCGACCGGGACATCCTCGGCTTGTCCGCCCTGACTGCCGTTGCCCCTTTTACCGTGCACCTTGATCCATCGAGACTCGACATGAGCTGCGCGCCCCCGGCCCTATCAGCGCGCGAGAATGTGCTCCCGGAAGGCGCCTAAGCGCGCGCGAGAGGGGAACCACTACGCTGAACACTGCGGAGTCTTTCAATCGGGCGCTCGCTCAGAACCTGCGTCTGCGGTTCTATCACCAATCTCTGTGCTGAACGCGTCCAGCGTGAGCTGATCCAGGTTGTCGCCCGAGAGGCTCTCGAGGAAAGCCACCAGCGCATCTTTCTCTTCGCTGTTGAGTCCCAAGGGGTGAATAGCCGGATCCAGGCCTGCATTGGGCACTCCCCCCCGGTTATAGAAATCGATGACGTCCGCCAAGGTGGTCAATGAACCATCGTGCATATACGGGGCTGTCATGGCGACGTTACGCAAGCCGGGCGTGCGAAACTTCCAACGGTCTTCCGGGTTGCGCGTAATTTCGTAGCGCCCGAGATCGTTTGGTGGAGGCTCGCTGGACGCAGCGACTGCATTGGCAGCAAGTGGAAGCTGTTGACCAGGTCCGGACCATACCCAGCTCGGTTGCCGACGCGCCATGGAGCGCGCGTAGCCTATTCCGGTGTTGTGGAACGCGTGATCCGTGAAGAGGCTCGCGTTTTCACCCAGGTGATGGCATCCGCTACACCCGGCTTTGCCCTCGAAAAGGGCCAATCCTCGCGCGGCGGCGGGGGAGAGCGCTTCATGCGCATTCCCGTATCGTGCGTGATCGAAAGCGCTGTTAGCGCTGACAAGTGCGCGTTGGTAAGCCGCGAGGGCCGTTCCCAGTGTCTCGAGGGTGAGCCCGACGCCCGGGAACACGTGCGCGAATCGACGCGAGTAATCGCCGGTGGCTGCAATCTTGTCGAGAACGTAGCCGATGGACGGGTTTCCCATTTCGTTCATGGCGAGAAGTGGTGCCCAAATCTGGTGTTCCAGACTGCGTTCCCGCCCATCATGGAAAAGTTGCTCCGACCACGCCAAGTTGAAGAGTGCCGGGGCATTGCGGCGGACAGTCCGCCCCTCGATACCCACGGGTGTCGCCAGTTCCTGATTGGTAAAGCCCTGCTCGGGGAGATGGCAGCTGGCACACGCAAGGGTGTCGTTGTGAGAGAGTCTCCGGTCAAAAAACAGCCTGCGTCCCAAATCTATCTGCGTTGCGGTGGGCAGCGGAGTGTCCTTGGGCCATGGCGGAAGACCAGGCGGGAGATTGCGCGGTAGGCGCCACAACTCTGCCTGTTGGCCTCGGCGCGTCGCGAGCGCTCGGGAACGGGTGCGGAAATCTGCCGATTCGTACCCGCTGCGGCGATCGCCAGCCCCGAGCGGCGGCGTGCTTGCGGATGTCGCCTCTATTTCGCGATTCAGTCCTGGGGTTTCGGCACTCAGGCTTTCCAGATCTGCCAGCACATGGCCTGCCTGCAGAAAGGCGGTGCTGTATTCATTGCGGATCGTCCCGTGTGCATCGATCAGGAAAACCCTCAACTGATGCGAATAGGCGCCGCCCGCGGGATCGCGCAGGACGGTTTGCCCGTATGCGGCCAATAATGCGACAAGCTCGTTCTTTTCCGCGATCGTTACAAATGACCAGTTGAGGTCCTTGGCGCGCAGTGACTCGCGGTAGGCGCTCAGGCGCGCCGGATTGTCCCGCTCGGGGTCGAAGCTG
>JBIKOF010000460.1:0-2572 GCA_044358205.1 Gammaproteobacteria bacterium
CGGGCGGGATTTCTCATGGGCCGATTATAATCGGTCAACCCGCCCCAACCCGAGCACCCCCATGAATGGCGCCCACGCCCTGATCGAAACCTTGGTCCGCAGCGGTCTTGAAGTCTGTTTCGCGAACCCCGGCACTTCCGAAATGCAGCTCGTGCAGGCCATCGACCAGATCCCAGGGATGCACCCTGTGCTGGCCTTGTTCGAAGGCGTGGTCACAGGGGCTGCAGACGGCTACGCGCGAATGGCCCGCAAGCCAGCCTGCACCTTGTTGCATCTGGGACCGGGGCTCGCCAACGGGGTTGCCAATCTTCATAACGCCCGCAAGGCGCTGAGCCCCGTGGTGAATGTGGTCGGCGACCATGCCCTGCACCATGTGCGCTTCGACGCGCCGCTCACTTCGGATCTGGAGGGCATCGCCCGCCCGGTCTCGCATTGGCTGCGCAGCGCCTCCTCGCCTGCGGAACTCGCAGCACTCGGTGCCGAAGCCGTGGCTCAGGCCGGTACGGTGCCGGGGCGCATCGCTACGGTGCTCGCACCGGCTGATTGCGCGTGGACGGATCTCCCGGCGGATTACCGGCCGCCGGCGCTGCGCGCCATCGATCCATTGCCGGAGGTGCCCGATCATCAGATAGAGCACGTGGTGCGCGCACTGCGGAAGGCGCGCAACCCCGTCATTCTGCTGGGGGGGGAGGCCTTGCTCGATGAAGGCGCCAGGCATGCCGGGCGGATCGCGGCTGCCTTGCCGGTGCGCTTACACGCTGAAACCTTCAACCGTCGTCTCGAACGCGGGGTCGGGCGCGTCCCTGTGGGCATCGTTCCCTACTTCGGGGATCGCGCCCTCGAACTGCTGGCGGGTGTAGACCTCATCGTCCTCGCGGGTTCCAAGCGACCCGTCGCTTTCTTCGCCTATCCAAACAAACCCAGTGTGCTCGTCCCCGAGGGCTGTGAGGTGGTGAATCTCGCCGGCCCGACCGACGATGCCGTCCGCGCGCTCGCTGCACTGGCAGATGCGCTGAAGGCCCCACCCGCACCCAGGATTTTTCAGGCGCCTGCCGACATGCCGGCCGTCCACGGTGCGCTCACCCCGGCACTGGCAGCGGCCGTGATCGGCCGGTGCCTGCCGCCCGGCGCAATCGTCATCGACGAAGCCATCACCTGCAGTCTTTTTGCCCAGCAGGCGACGCTGGGCTCACCCCCGCATGACTGGCTGCAGCTGATGGGAGGCTCCATCGGCGACGGGCTGCCGCTGGCGGTAGGCGCGGCGGTGGCGTGCCGGGATCGCAAGGTCATCTGTCTCGAAGGGGATGGCAGCGCCATGTACACCGTGCAGTCCCTGTGGACCATGGCCCGTGAGCAGCTCGATGTGGTCAACATCATCTTCTCCAACCGCAGCTACGCCATCCTTAATATCGAATTCGAGCGCGTTGGCGTGGGCGCGCCGGGACCGCGGGCCCTGTCCATGCTCGACATGGGGAACCCCGCGCTGCGCTGGGTGGAACTGGCCAACGGCCTGGGAGTGGAAGCTGCGCGCGTGGACACGGCAGAAGCCTTCGAGCGGGTGCTGCGTGGCATGCTCGCCACGCGCGGCCCGCACCTCATCGAAGTGGTGCTCTAGGCCCCGGTGGGGGCTATCAGCGCGCGGTCAGTCGCTCGGTCGCCAGAAAGCGACCGAGTACGCGATAAAGGGCATGCGCATCCGCCGTGCCCGCGAGTTCACGGATGGAGTGCATGGCGTAAGTCGGGACGCCCACGTCCACCGTACGCACCCCAAGACGCGTGGCAGCAAGTGGGCCGATGGTGCTGCCGCAGCCTAGATCGGTGCGGGCCACAAACGATTGCACCGTCACCTCCGCTTCCTGCGCGGCGCGCAGGAATACCGCAGCAGATTCACTGCTGGTCGCATAGGACTGGTTGGCATTTATCTTCAAGGCCGGTCCCCCGTTCATGAGTGGAGCATGTCTGGGATCGTGGCGATCTGCAAAATTGGGATGCACTGCGTGGGCATTGTCGGTAGATACCAGCATGGAGCGCGCCATCGCGCGCGCGCGCGTTTCATGGTCCGGCAACAAGCGCTGCAGCACGCTCTCCAGAAAATTTCCGCGTGCGCCGGAGGTGGAACCGCTGCCCACTTCTTCATGGTCATTGCAGACCAGCAACTGGGGTAACGCGGGATCCGCGTCGCGCAGCGCGCACAGGCCGGTGTAACAGCTGAGCAGGTTGTCGAGGCGGGCAGAAGCGACGAACTCGCCCTGCCAGCCAAGGATGCGCGCAGGCTGAGTATCGTAGAAAGACAGCTCGAAACCGAGCACGAGGCCTTCCGCTAACGCCGGTGTTTCCCTTGCGATGGCCTCTTTCACGGCTTGTTTGATCTCGAATCGGCTGTCGGATTTGCAGGCCACCAGCGCGGGCAGGTGCGTCTGCTTGTTGATGCTGCGCTTATCGTTAGCCTCGCGGTCCAGATGGATCGCAAGGCTCGGGATTATGGCAATGGGGCATCTCAAGTCGACCAGTTGGTTGACCAGTTCGCCATCCGGCATCACCAGCGTCACCCGGCCAGCCACGGAGAGATCGC
>JBIKOF010000036.1:0-8952 GCA_044358205.1 Gammaproteobacteria bacterium
GATCTTGTGAATTGGGCCAAGGAGGCGCAAATCCCGGCACTACGCGGCTTGCGCGCCGTGCACGTGATCATCGGGAGGGGAGGTTTACCCGGGGACACGCCCCGGGTGGACATGCAGTGAAGGGCGGACGGCGGGCTTAGACCGCCGGGATCGGCTGCATGTAGGAAATCGGAACGTCGCGGTCCGACGGGAATGTGACGGACTCCCAGGCACCTCGGGTGGACAACAAGGTCCGCAGGAGCTGGTTATTGAGCTGGTGACCCGACTTGTAGCCGTGGAATGCACCGATGAGGCTGTGCCCCAGAAGATAAAGGTCGCCGATGGCGTCCAGAATCTTGTGCTTGACGAACTCATCCTCGTAGCGAAGGCCGTCCTCATTCAGGATGCGGTAGTCGTCCACCACCACGGCATTGTCGAGGCTTCCGCCGAGGGCGAGATTGCGCGCGCGCAACCACTCCACATCGCGCATGAAGCCGAAGGTTCTGGCCCGGCTCACCTCTTTTACAAAGGAGGTGGTGGAGAAATCGATCTCGGCTTCCTTGCGCGTGAGCTGGAAGAAGGGATGGTCGAATTCGATAGCGAAAGACACCTTGAAGCCGTTAAACGGTTCGAAGCGGGCCCACTTGTCGCCCTCCCGAACTTCGATGGATTTCTTGATCCGGACGAAGCGTTTGGGAGCCGACTGCTCCTGCACCCCGGCAGACTGGATGAGGAACACGAAAGGTCCCGCACTGCCGTCCATGATAGGCACTTCCGGCGCACTGAGATCCACGATGGCGTTGTCTATGCCCAGTCCTGCAAAGGCCGAGAGCAGATGTTCGACCGTCGAGATGCGGGTGCCCTCGTGGACGAGGCTGGTCGAGAGACTGGTGTCGCCGACAAATTCGGCGCGGGCCGGGATTTCGACGACCGGGTCGAGGTCCACCCGCCGAAAGGTGATACCAGTGTCGGGCGCCGCTGGCCTCAGCGTGACGAAGACTTTCCGGCCGGTGTGAAGACCCACACCAGTGGCGCGGATGACATTCTTGAGCGTTCTCTGTTTGAGCATTTTCCCCCGCTTACCCCGTCGCAAGAATGCAGTCGTCCCGACTATAACACGGGCATCCCCGCACCGGAACCTCGCCGGATCAAGGAGTTAATTCGATTCCCTTTGTCCGGGCAGGCTTAATCGGCCTGCCGGCGCAAAAACGCGGGGATATCGAGGTAATCGGTCTTGGGCGCGGGTTCGGGGGTTTCCACCCTCTGGCGCCGGGCGGCTGGCACCGGGGCCGGTTTTTCCACAACCACCGGGGGCACGGGCTCCGGTTCCAGCACCCGCCGACTCACCGGGGGCGCCACGCTTTCAGCACGCTGCTCGGCTCGTGTGGGGGCTGCATCTACATTGCGCACAGGGGCTTCACGAGCAGGCCGGGACTCTGGGACCGAGCGGCCTTCCGGTGTCTTCAATTCGCCAGGCTTGCCGTTTTCGCCCCCGATTCCGGTGGCGACGACCGTCACCCGAACCTCACCTTGCATGTGATCGTCGATAACCGTTCCCACTACCACGGTTGCGTTGTCGGAAGCGAAACGTCGGACGGTTTCACCCACTTCTTCGAATTCACCC
Source organism: Gammaproteobacteria bacterium (assembly GCA_044358205.1). Classification (GTDB taxonomy): domain Bacteria; phylum Pseudomonadota; class Gammaproteobacteria; genus CAIKBL01. The sequence goes on from JBIKOF010000036.1 coordinate 1,604, forward strand.
ATGGTGATATCCGAACCGGAGGTGATGTTCACCAAGATGCCGCGCGCCCCAGCCAGATTAACGTCTTCAAGCAGCGGGCTCGAGACCGCCATTTCTGCCGCATCGCGTGCGCGGGTTGGACCCTTGCCGCGTCCGGAGCCCATCATGGCCATGCCCATTTCAGACATGACGGTCCGGACGTCGGCGAAGTCGACATTGATGAGGCCCGGGCAGGTGATGAGCTCGGCGATACCCTGGACCGCCCCGAGCAGGACATCGTTCGCTGCCTTGAATGCATTCAGCAAGCTGATGTCCCGTCCAAGCACCGTGAGCAGCTTCTCGTTCGGAATGGTGATAAGGGAATCGACATACTGGCTGAGTTCACGAATACCGTGGTTCGCAATCTCCATTCGCTTGCGACCTTCGAACGGGAAGGGCCGGGTGACCACCGCTACGGTCAGCACGCCCATTTCCTTGGCAATCTGCGCAATTACGGGGGCAGCCCCAGTGCCGGTACCACCGCCCATGCCGGCGGTGATGAAGACCATGTCGGCGCCGTCGAGGACATCGCTGATCCGGTCACGGTCTTCCAGCGCGGCCTGCCGGCCGATATCGGGATTTGCTCCTGCACCCAGACCCTTGGTGATATCACCGCCGAGTTGTAGCACCGTCTTGACGGTACAGCTCCGCAGGGCCTGTGAATCGGTATTGGCGCACACGAATTCGACGCCGTCGATCTGTGAGGTGAGCATGTGCTGGACTGCGTTGCCGCCGCCGCCGCCGATGCCGATCACCTTGATGACCGCGCTCTGACCGTAGGCATCCATCAACTCGAACATGAATCTAGCCCTCCGCGCCCTGTGCTACGCCGTTTTTCGTAAGGCCGGCGCGCCCCAGTGGTGTGTGTAAAGTGTCTACCAGCAAATTCTCTTCGGGGGTCGTTTGCGCGGCTGATGCCACACCGCCCCTCTGCCTCGTTTCCGGGCTTTTTATCAGAAATTTCCCTTGAACCAGCTCTTCATCCGGTCCCACATCCCAACCGTCGTCTCCAGACGGGACTTGCGGACCGGTGGCCCCGACCGTCCTGCTTCGTTCCCAAACAGCAAAAGCCCCACCCCGGTGGCGTAGATGGGATTACGGACCACATCGACTAGCCCCGTGACGTACTGCGGTACTCCAAGGCGGACCGGCATGTTGAACACCTCTTCCGCCAGTTCCACCGCCCCATCCATCTTGGCCGCCCCGCCCGTCAGCACCACACCGGCCACCAGGATACTGTCGAGACCGTTGCGCTTGAGATCCGCGAGCACCAGATCGAAGAGCTCCTCGTACCTTGGCTCGACGACTTCAGCCAGTCGCTGACGTTCCAGTCTACGCGGCGGCCGATCACCCACACTCGGCACTTCGATCGTCTCTTCCGGATTTGCGAGCTGGGTCAGCGCGCAGGCGTACTTGATCTTCAGGTCCTCCGCGTGGTGCGTGGGCGTGCGCAAGGTCACCGCGATGTCATTGGTGACCTGATCCCCCGCGACCGGTATCACAGCCGAGTAGTGGATGGCGCCATTCACGAACACCGCGATGTCAGTCGTGCCCCCACCGATATCGCACAAGCACACGCCGAGGTCTTTCTCGTCCTCCGTCAGAACCGCATAGGACGAAGCCAGTTGCTGAAGGATAACATCGTCCACCTCAAGTCCGCACCGGCGGACGCACTTGGTGATGTTCTGGGCAGCGCTTACCGCGCCCGTCACCATGTGGACCCTCGCCTCGAGGCGCACACCTGACATGCCGATAGGCTCACGAATGCCCTCCTCGCCGTCGATGATGAACTCCTGCGGAATGGTGTGCAGGATGCGTCGATCGGCCGGGATGGCCACGGCCCGTGCTGCGTCGATTACGCGTTCGACGTCGGCGGCCGTGACCTCTTTCTCGCGGATCGCAGCACTGCCGTGCGAATTGAGGCACTCGATATGTCCACCGGCGATTCCGGCATAAACCGAGCGGATTTCGCAGCCCGCCATGAGTTCCGCTTCCTCCACCGCGCGCTGAATGGAGTGCACCGTGGATTCGATGTTTACCACCACGCCCTTCTTCAAGCCTCTTGACGGATGCGACCCTACGCCGATGACCTCCACATCACCATCGGGCGAGACCTCGCCGACAATCGCAACCACCTTGGAGGTCCCGATATCGAGTCCCACCACGAGATTCTTTTCCTGCTTTCTCAGCATGCGGGCATCCCCATCGTCACGCGCTCAGCACTGTGCTTCATGGACTTCATCAGCCATCGGTCTCCGTCTGAACTTCATCAGTCTTCTCAACTTCTCGCTCCAGTACCGCGAAGCCATTGGTGTATCTGAGATCGACAGCAGCAATCGTCGCCCATACATCGCCCAGTCCTGCGCGGTACGCCCGTTCAAAACGATCGAGGCGCTCCTGCAGACGATCCCGCCCCAGTATGACGCGGGTTCGGTCCGCGAGCCGAAAGCTCCAAGCCCCGCGATCGGAAAGGCGGAGCCGGACCAGTTCAAGGCCCAGAGTGCTCAGGCGAGGGGCAAGGCTACGAAAGGTCTCGAGCACCTCCCGTTCACTGCCCGACGGCCCATCCAGACGCACGAGCCCCGGTGGAATACTGCCGCGCTTGGGGCGAAAAACACTCGCTTCGGTGTTGAGCAGGGCATCGGCTCCCCAGCGCGCTGCGGGGACCTGTTCGGTGATGATGACCCGAACCGTATCGGGCCACACCCGCTGGACGGTGGCATCACGCACCCAGGGTTCGCGCAACAGGCCTAGCCGCAAGTTCTGCACGTCTATCTGAAAGAAGCCCCCCTGCAGCGCGCCGCCCACCAGCGTCTGCACATAGCCAGGGGCCAGATGCCTGAAATCCCCCTCTACGGCCACTTTCCGGATGGGAAAGCTCCCCGGCTGTTGCATTGACTGGCCGATATAGCCCAACCCCGCCAGCAGCAGTAGCGTGAGCACCATGGACAGCAGGCCTCGCCAGGACACCGGCGGTGTCACCGGCACAGGGGGTGGGAGCGTGCGGCGCACGGCCTGACTCATACGCGTGTCTCGAAACTGGAGCGCAGAATACGCGCCACGAGGTCCGCGAACGACCAGCCCGCAACACGGGCGGCCATCGGAACGAGGGAATGGTCGGTCATGCCTGGCACGAGGTTGACCTCGATGAGCCAGACCCGCCCCGCCGCATCACGCATGAAGTCGACGCGGCCCCAGCCCTGAGCGCCAACTGCCTCGAACGCCGCGCGGGCGACGCTCGCCATCTCCGTCTCCTCGGCTGCGGAGAGTCCCGCAGGGCAGAGGTAGCGCGTTGTTGTCGCGTGGTACTTCGCGTCGTAATCGTAGAACTCGTGCGGCGTCTCGAGCTTGATGGCGGGCAGCACCTCGTCGTCGACGATCGAGACCGTGTATTCGCCCCCAGAGATGAAAGCCTCGACCAGCACCTGTCTGTCGTGAGTACGGGCGAGCGCCAAAGCCGCATCCAGGGCAGCCGCGTCCCGCACCAGACTGATCCCGATACTGGAACCCTCGCGCGCCGGCTTCACCATTACCGGCAACCCGAGGCGCGCGACGATTTCCGCGCTTGAAAGCATCGGGTCTGCCACCACGAAGTCGGGGGTCTGCAGATGCTGGCTCTGCCAGACCTGCTTGGTTCTGATCTTGTCCATGGCCAGCGCACAGGCCAGCACGCCACTGCCGGTGTAGGGGATCCCGGCCACCTGCAGGGCCCCTTGCAGGCAGCCGTCCTCACCACCGCGTCCATGCAAGGCGATGAAGACCCGATCTGGCCGCATGGCCAGCAGGTCGGGGAGCAGGGCGGCGCGCCAGTCGAGGGCTACGACGTCGCAGCCCAGTGACTGCAGGGCCTGAAAGACGGCACCGCCACTGCGCAGCGATACCTCGCGCTCTGCCGATTCGCCGCCCATCAAGACCACGATTCGGCCGGCGCGCGCGCACAGCGTCGTGGCATTTTCAAAGGATGCGCCAGACGTCATTGGACGCGCGTAACCGCGGCGCTTCGCACCGCTTCACCAATGATGCGCACCTCGGCCTGCAGTTCCACGCCGAAACGCGCTTTGACAGCCTGCTGTACCTCCAACATCAAGCCTTCGATGTCACCCGCACTGGCGTCACGATCGTTGATGATGAAGTTGGCGTGCTTCTCGGAAACATGGCAGCCACCCTTTCGCCGTCCCTTGAATCCGGCAGCCTCGATGAGGCGACCTGCGTGGTCTCCGGGCGGATTACGGAACACCGAGCCGCAACTGGCGACGCCGGTCGGTTGGGCCGCACTCCGCTGTGCGAGCAGAGTTCGACCCTGCGCGAGAATTTCCTCGGACACGGCCCCGGGGTGGAATTCGAACGTGCCCGCGGTGAACCACTCGCCCACTGGGCCGCGCACATGCCGATAGCCGATCTCGAATTCCGATGGCAGGCGCACCCGCAGGTTACCCGCCCGATCGATGGTTTCCACCGCGCGCACGCTAGACCAGGTCTCTCCTCCGAAAGCGCCCGCATTCATGGCAAGGGCACCGCCGACAGAGCCCGGGATACCCACCATGAACTCAGCCCCCGCACACCCCGCAAGCGCAACCTGACGGGCCAGCTTGGCGCAGGGCACCCCCGCTCCCACGTTGAATCCCGCCTGGCTGCGGGCAATGTTACCGAGCGCCTGAGCGGTCATCACCACAACCCCGGCCAGCCCGCCGTCACGCACCAGCAGGTTACTGCCGAGACCAATCCAGGTAATGGGCAAGGTGGACGGGGCCGCGCGGAGAAACGTCTGCAGGTCGGCCAGATCGACGGGTTCGAACAGCAGCTCTGCCGGGCCGCCCGCACGCCAGGAGCAGTGCCGCGCCATGGCTTCATTTCTGCGGAGGGTGCCCCGCACCGCAAGCCCGTCGCACCAGCTCATGCGTCGCCTCCGGTGTCGTAGGTCAAGCCGGCCGCAACCCGACCGATACTGCCCGCGCCGAGCAACAGCACCAGATCTCCGTCCTGCACTATCCGCGCGAGCGTCTCGGGGACTTGCCCGGGATCGGCAACGAGGATCGGCTCGAGTTTGCCGCGGGTCCGGATGGCGCGGCACAGATCGCGCGCACCCGCACCAGGGATGGGTTTCTCGCCTGCGGGGTAGACCTCAAGCATCACGAGCACATCAGGCTCAGCGAGCACGGCGGCAAAATCGTCGAACAGATCGCGCGTACGCGTGTAGCGGTGAGGCTGGAAGGCGACCACCAGACGGCGTTCAGGCCAGCCATCACGCGCCGTGCGCAGCATGGCAGCAAGCTCACGCGGGTGATGACCGTAATCGTCCATCACCAGCACCCGCTGCCCGCCGAGACGGGCAAAACCCTTGAGCTGGGAACGGCGATTAACCCCCTGAAACCCGGCGAGAGCGCGAATGACAGCTTCGTCGGACACGCCAAGCTCACCGGCAACTGCGATTGCTCCCAATGCATTCAGTGCATTGTGCCGGCCGGGCATATTGAGCGTGACGGTGAGATCGGGCCCTCGGCCTGGGCGGGCGACACGGAAGCGGGATTGTGCTGCCTCGACCTCGATGTCGAAACCACGAATGTCCGCATGCGCCGCCGTGCCGTAAGTCAGGACTCGGGTATGCAGATCGGGCGCGAGCGACATCGCGGCCTCATCGTCTGTGCACAGCACGGCCACGCCGTAGAAGGGCAACCGCCGGAAGAACTCCCGGAAGCTCGCGCGCAGCTTTTCGAAGTCGCCTCCGTAGGTCTGCATGTGATCGGCATCGATGTTCGTAAGCAGCGCGAGCAGGGGGTTCAACAACAGAAAGGAGGCGTCGCTTTCATCGGCTTCGGCCACGAGGTAGTGCCCTTCGCCCAGCTTGGCGTGGGACCCTGCGCTGCGCAGCAGCCCGCCGATGACGAAGGTGGGGTCGAGGCCACCTTCGCGCAGCACGCTGGCAATGAGGCTGGTGGTGGTGGTCTTGCCGTGGGTGCCCGCCACCGCAATGCCGTGACGGAAACGCATGAGCTCGGCGAGCATCTCGGCACGCGGCACGATCGGGATGCGGCGTCCACGCGCCGCGACCAGTTCCGGGTTGTCTGCAGCGACCGCGCTGGAATAGACCACCACATCGGCCGCCGCCACATGCGCGGCAGAGTGGCCGAGCGCCACCGTAACGCCGAGGGCACCCAGATGGTCTGTCATGTGGTTCGCGCCGAGATCCGAGCCCGACACGGTATACCCGAGATTGTGGAATACCTCCGCCAGCCCCCCCATGCCCGCGCCGCCGATGCCGACGAAATGAATTCGTCGAACATTGTGCATGGGCAATTGATCAGGCCGAGACACGGGCGTGCTCCAGACAGCAATTCGCGACGGCCGCGGTGGCATCGGGGCGGGCAAGGCGTCGCGCCGCCGCCGCCATGGCGGTGCGCAAGCCCTCATCGGCCAACAGGGGTTTCAGGCTGGCCACCAGACTTTGCGTATCGAGCGTTGCATCTGCCAGCACGAGCGCTGCGCCGTGCTCGACGAGATGCCGGGCATTGGTGGTCTGGTGGTCATCCACTGCGTGGGGATAAGGGATGAGCACGGCAGGCAGACCGGCCGCACACAGTTCAGCCAGGGTGAGCGCACCTGCACGGCAGATGACAAGGTCTGCCCATTGGTAGGTCGAAGCCATGTCCTCGATGAAAGGTGTCACACGTGCCTCAAGGCCGGTGTCGAGATACAGCGCGCGGGTCTCATCCACCTCGCGAGTGCCCGTCTGATGAAGAACTTCAAGCCTGTGATGCTGGCCCAGCAGCGCAAGTGCAGCGGGCGCTGTCTGGTTCAGGCTACGCGCGCCCAGACTGCCCCCCAGCACGAGTACGTGCAGCGGCTCACGGTTGGTGGGCTTCGCGCTGGCTGAGGCCAGCGCCACAATCTCGGCGCGCAGTGGATTACCGGTAACCAGCAGGCGCCGGCTCGGCGCGAAGCTTCCGGGGTAAGCCACGAGGGTGCGCGTCGCAATCAAGGAGAGTAAGCGATTGGTGATGCCTGGAATCGAATTCTGTTCATGGATGATGAGTGGCCGACGGCAGATCCAGGCCGCAAGTCCGCAGGGTCCGCTCACGAAGCCGCCCATCCCGAGCACGACCACGGGACGGATGCGAAGTATCGCCCGAATCGATGCGACTGTCGCGCGCACGATGTTGAACGGAGCCATCAATCTTCGCCAAAGTCCCTTGCCGCGAATACCGCCGATGCGGATAGAGGTGAGGGGAATATCGTGACGGGGGATGAGCGTGGCCTCCATACCTCCTACGGAGCCCAGCCAGAATGGGTCTACCCCATGCGCACGCAAAGCCTCCGCGACCGCAAGGGCGGGG
>JBIKOF010000461.1:0-2564 GCA_044358205.1 Gammaproteobacteria bacterium
ATCGCCGAAAGCGACCAGATTTCCCAATTGGCGGAAGGGTGGCACTTCGGAGAAGTTGAACGTGAGAAAGCCGATGACGGTAGTGACACTGGCAAAGAAAATCGGTTTCAGGTTGTGGGCCACGGCGTCGATCAGGGCGAGATCTCGGGGTTGCCCCGCATTCAGGGCCTGGCGGTAGGCATCCAGAATGTGCACGCAGTTCGCAATGGCCACTGTGAGGATGATGACGGGTGCGGCGGAGGTGGCGGAGGACACCGGATAACCCAGATAGCCTGCCAGACCCATAGCAATGACGATGGCCAGCGCAATCACCAGCACACAGCCACCGGCACCTCGCCATCCCCCGAGTAGCAAGGCAATGAGCACAATCATCACCGCGAAGCTGGCGGGAATGAGCGTATGCAGATCCTCGCGCGACGCCTCGGCAAAGGCGTTGTCCATCATGACGAGACCGGTGAGATAAACCCGGGTACCCGGATGGCGTTGTTCGACGTCCTGCGCGATACGGCGCGCGGCGACGGCTACCGCAGGGACTTCGTGGGCCTCGTCGCGTCGGGGTAACTGCACGATGACATTGACTGCGGTCACGCGGGCGTCGTCGCGCACCAGCGAGCCATTGATGAGCGGCTCGGCCAGCGCGATGGCGCGCAGCTTGTCTAAAGCCTCCGGTGTGAGTTCCGCCGCTGGGCCGGCGAGCAGGTCACGCACCACCAGATCGTCGCCCACGCCCTCTGTGTGCTGAAAGTTGGTGAGAGAATCAACGCGTGACGCATACGGAATCTGCCAGGCCGCCGTGGTGACTTCAGCAACCAGGGCAAGCGTCGCTGGCGAAAAGACCTGACCGTTGGCCGGCGCAATGACCAGATTCAGCGTGTCATTCTTGCTGAAGGTCTGTTCCAGCTTGTTGAACGCAATCAATTCAGGATTGTCCGCACTGAAAAACAGGCGGTGATTGTTGTTCATCTCCAGCCGCGGCAGCCCGCTGCCTGCGGCCACAACAATCAGCGCCCACAGTAAGAGCACTCGCCACGGGTGGGCGACTAGCGCGCGTGCATAGCTGTGTGCGGTGATTCTCATGCCGGCTCCGGTGCGGTCACTGCGGGCGCTTACCGCCTGCAGCAACCGCAAAGCGCGGGCTACTGCGCCATGTAGCCGCCGTCGACGGGCAGTGCGACCCCAGTGATGAACGAGGCATCCTCGGACAGAAGCCAAGCCACGGTGTCGCCGATTTCGCGCGGCTCGCCCAGCCTGTTCATAGGCTCTTGCGCCACGAGATCTTCTTCGCCAACGCCGCTTTCATCGATGAGCCGCTGGACCATCGCCGTCCTGATAACCCCCGGGCAGACAGCATTGATGCGGATCTTCTTGCGAGCATATTCAAGCGCAACTGCCTTGGTGAGCCCGACCACACCGTGCTTGGAGGCGCAATAGGCGCTGGCACCGCGGGTGCCGATGAGGCCGGCAACCGAGGCGGTGCTGACGATGGAGCCGCCCGAGCCCTGACTGACGATTTGCTCGATCTGGTACTTGAGGCACAACCACACCCCCCGCAGATTGACCGCGATGGTGCGATCGAAGCTCTCTTCCGTCATCTTGAGGATGTTGGTGAAAGTGCCTTCGATACCGGCGTTATTGAAGGCCCCGTCGAGGCGCCCGTAGGTCTTGACGGTTTCGGCCACCATCGCGCGGACATCTTCGCCGACGGCGACGTCCGTCCGAATGAAACTGGCGGTGCCACCCGCACGGCGGATTTCTTCCACCGTGGCGGGTGCGTCCACGATGTTCACGTCGGCAACCACCACGCGGGCGCCTTCTGCAGCGCAGCGCAGCGCGGCCGCGCGGCCAATCCCGGTGCTGCCGCCAGTGACGATGATGACCTTGCCTGCAAGTTTGCCTGTCATGGGATTTCCTCCGGGGTGAGCATGCCGGGCATCCTACCAGATGCGTGCCGGTTGCCTGCCAATCAGGCATCGGTTAAGAAGTTCGGGAGGCTCCGTCAAAGCAACGAAGTCCGGCAATCATTCGCAGCACGCCCGACGTGCGAGGGGAGGGGATTTCACATGAAGACCAACATGCTCACGCGCTACGACACCTACGAGGAAATCCACCGGAACTTCCAGTGGAACATTCCGAAGCTCTACAACATCGCGGACGATGTCTGCGACCGCTGGGCCGATGATGCAGGGCGAGTCGCACTCATCTACGAAGACAAGGCAAAGCAGGTTCACCGGTATACGTTCGGCGATATCCGGCGCTACGCCAATCAGTGGGCAAACACCCTGCGTGGCCTGGGCCTCACCCGGGGCGACCGGGTGACAGTGCTGCTGGCCCAGGATCCCGAGTGCGCCATCACGCACGTAGCCTGCTGGAAGGCCGGCATGGTCTCGTGCCCCACCTCGGTCCTGTTCGGGGCGGATGCGCTGGCGTACCGTCTGAATGACAGCGGTGCCCGGGTACTCATCACCGACAGCGTCAATTATCCGAAAGCGGTGGAAGCCCGTGCCTTGGCCCCGCATCTCGAGCACATTTTCGTGACCGATGGAGCGCCAGAGGGCGCGCGTAAT
>JBIKOF010000462.1:0-2562 GCA_044358205.1 Gammaproteobacteria bacterium
CATTCCCGCCAACATCAGCAATCGCGAGGAACTCACCCGCCTCCTCGACGAAACCCGTGCGCGGCTCGGCAAAATCGACATCCTGGTCTGCAATGCCGCGGTCAATCCGCATTACGGCAGCATGTCCGAGCTGCCAGACTCGGCCTTCGAGAAGGTTCTCCGCGTCAACATCATGGCCAATCACTGGCTCGCGCAAGGGGTGCTGCCCGAGATGAAGGCGCGGCGTGATGGGGTGATCATCGTCGTGTCTTCCATCGGCGGTCTCAAAGGCCACGACCGTCTGGGCGCCTACTGCATCTCCAAGGCGGCCGATCTGCAGTTGGTGCGCAACCTTCTTACGAGAATGGACCGAGCAATATCCGGGTGAACGCCATTTCGCCGGGGCTAATCCGGACCGACTTTGCGCGTGCCCTCTGGGAAGACCCTGATAATCTCGCCAAGCGCACCGCGAACGATCCCCTGCGTCGAATCGGGGAGCCGGAGGAAATTGCAGGCATTGCCGTTTACCTCGCTTCGCGTGCCGGCAGTTTCACCACCGGACAGAACTTCGTCATCGATGGGGGAGCCACCATCGCCACCTGAGCTCTTCAGGGACGTGAATCTAGCTGGATGAGGCCGCTGGCGGTTACCGTGAGAGTTTGTTCGCCGGCCTCCATCTGCACGGGGGCAGCTGCCATGGCACGGTCAGCCATGGCCATGACGCCGCGGTAATGAATGGGGGGCGACATGCCTCCGGTGTTTCCCAATTCAACGCGCATCAGCCGATATCCCGGCCGGCCCAGGGTCTCTGCGACCTGCGAAGCTCGGGCTTCGAATTTCTGCAATGCCTCCCGCGTGAGCTCTTCCTCCAGCGAAGCCTGGCGGGCAGCAGACACGCTGAAGCCGATAGACTCCACCGCCAGACGCACCTGCAGCGCGGTTACGAGTGCGGCAAGCTTCTCGCCGTCGGCCGCTTCCAGTCGCAAGCTCTGGCGTGCACGCCAACCCGTGAGGGTCGTGCCGTTGTCCGAGTGCACAGGCCAAGTGGAATATTGCGTGGTCTCGAGTTTGATTCCCGGACTCTTGCGCGCCTCGGCAAGCGCCCAGGCCATGGCCTCGTTGATTGCTGCCGAGACCTCCAGCTGCGTCTTGCCGTCCCGCTCCACATACAACGTAGCGACCGAGAGATCGTTCACTACCACTCGACTTGCGCTCACGCTCAGCTGCACGCGGTCGTAGGTTACGCCGTCGTGTCCATCGGCGAGTACCTCTGCAGGTGACGAAGTTCCACAGGTGAAAAGGATGAGGCTGACCAGCCACAGGCATTTTTTCATCGATAACTCCCGGATGTCGCGCGATGTGCTCAGTATACGCAGAGCCAGGATGGTGCGGGCTTAGTGAAAATCGCGTGAACGCGCGGTTAACCCCCCCAGCATCCCGGTGAGGTCGGCAAGCCGTTCCGCGATGAGATGACGGACACCCTCCGCAGATTCCAGCCGCCCGTTCACCGCGAGCAGGCGCGCGTCCAGCAGCACCCGACGTTGCCGCTGCAGCAAATCCTGCCAGACGATGATATTCACCAAACCATCCTCGTCCTCAAGGGTGAGGAAGGTGGTGCCATTGGCGGTTGAGGGTCGTTGACGCGACGTCACCAGCCCGGCGTGTTTGACCTTGCTGCCATGTGGCAGGGTGGCCAGCTCGCGCGAACGTCGATAGCGACGCGCCGTGAGCCGGGCGCGCAACAACTGCAAAGGATGAGGCCCGAGTGAGTGGCCAAGGTTGGCGTGATCCGCCCAGACATCGTCTGCCGTGCTTGGAACAGGCAGGCTGACGCGCGCTTCCGGGACATCATCTTCGCCTTGCCATAACGGCAAGGGGTGCTCCACGCCGCTGACAGCCCAATGAGCGCGGTGGCGATGCCCAGCAAGCCCTCGCAGGGCGCCAGCGCCAGCAAGCAGTCGGCGCGCCCCTGCATCGAGGGTTCCGCGATGGCAGACGTCGGCCACGCTGCTGAAGGCCCGTTCCTCGCGTGCAGCCACCAGTCGCCGGCCAATGTGCTCGGGCAAGCCTTTGATCTCGCGCAGGCCAAGCCGGATTGCAGGCTGCGCGCCAGTGGAGCGGGTGCCGGGCTCGAGGGTGCCGGGCTCGAGGGTGCCGGGCTCGAGGGTGCCGGGCTCGAGGGTGGAGTCCCAGTCGCTGTGGCACACGTCAACGGGACGAATCTCCACCCCATGGCGGCGCGCATCCTGCAGCAGCTGGCTCACGCCATAGAAACCCATGGGTTGAGCGTTGATCAGCGCACAGGTGAACGCCGCCGGTTCATGGCACTTCAACCAGCAGCTTGCATAGGTGATGAGGGCGAAACTCGCGGCATGTGATTCCGGAAAGCCATAGCTGCCGAAACCCTTGATCTGTTCGAATACCTGCAGTGCGAAGTCGATGTCATAACCGCGTGCCTGCATTCCGCTGACGATACGCTCACGAAAATATTCGAGTCCGCCGCGACGTTTCCAGGCGGCCATCGATCGCCGTAGCTGGTCGGCCTCGCCGGGTGTGAAGCCCGCGCCCACGATGGCGAGTTGC
>JBIKOF010000463.1:0-2559 GCA_044358205.1 Gammaproteobacteria bacterium
AGCTGCTGTGGGACCTCGGTCTTGGATCCCAGCTCGTGGGTCGGACCGGATTCTGCATCCATCCGCGGGAAGAATTACGCCAAGTTCCCAAGGTGGGTGGCACCAAGGATGTCGATGTCGAGAAGATCAGAGCCCTCGCGCCTACGCACGTAGTGCTCAACATCGACGAAAACACCCGCGAGACGGCCGATGCCCTGCGCGCGTTTGTCCCATCGCTGGTAGTCACCCACCCGCAGGGCCCGGAGGACAACTTTGGACTCTTTCGCCTGCTCGGCGGTGTCTTTGACCGGGAAAGCGAGGCCGAGCATCTGTGCGAACGACTGGCCGGTGTAATGGCCGAGATTGCAACCCAAGGGCGGGGTCCGGTGCGCCGCGTGCTGTATCTGATCTGGCGTCAGCCGTGGATGTCGGTAGCGCGCGAAACCTACATCTCGCGCACGCTTGCCCGATTCAACTGGCTGACCGAGCCCGCGCACTCTGAGGCGCGCTATCCCGAGATAGAGCTGGCCGAGGCCGGTGCCGGGGTCGATGAAATTCTGCTCAGCTCAGAGCCCTATCCGTTCCGGGCAGAGCATGTGCAGGAAATCCGCCGCACCTGTCCCGGAGTTCCTGTCCGGCTCATCGATGGAGAAATGACTTCCTGGTATGGCTCGCGCGCCATTGAAGGGTTGCGCTACCTGGCGCGGTTCACACGGGCGGAGTCCACGCCTGAAGCGACGGAGGTTGAAGCTTCTTCAGCGCCTGGAGGTTGGTCACGGACAGCGGAGGGGCCGGAGCGTGTTTCCCCGCCAGGTCCGCGATGAGCGTCATTGCATCGCCCTGCGTCGGCATCTGTGCGCTTGATCGGGAAAGCCGGTATTGCACGGGGTGCTTGCGGACTGTGCCGGAAATAGCGCGTTGGAGCGCATTTACGGATGAGGAGCGGCGACAGATTATGGCGGCCTTACCGCACAGACGTCAGGCCACTGGCTAAGCGTTCGCGATTTGCGGACGCCCATCAATAATTCACAGGGGGAGAAAATCATGGATCTGCAGGATCTCAGTTTTGCCGTCGACGATGGCATCGCCACTATCACCTTGAACCGCCCCGCCGAGGCCAATGCACTCAGCCTGCGTATGTCGCAGGATCTGCATACCGTAGCCAACCACTGCGACGCCACTCCGAGTATCCGAGCGGTCATTCTGACGGCGACTGGAAAAATGTTCTGCGCAGGTGGTGATGTGGTGAGCTTTGCCAAGGCGGGAGACGGTGTGAACGAGCTCATGCGCAACATGACCACCTACCTGCACGGCGCCATTGCGCGCTTCCAGCGTATGAACGCGCCGCTCATCGTGGCGGTGAACGGCACTGCCGCCGGCGCCGGACTTTCCATCATGTTGGCGGGTGATATCGTCATCGCCGCGAGTTCTGCCAAATTCACCATGGCTTACACTGCTATCGGCGTGTCCCCGGATGGCAGCAGCAGTTTCTTCCTGCCGCGACTCGTCGGCACGCTCAAAGCCAAGGAGATGATGCTGCTCAACCCCCGCTACGATGCCGAGCAGGCCAAGGCGATGGGGCTCGTCACGGAGGTCGTTGCCGACGGCGAAGTGCTGGCACGTGCGCAGGCCATTGCGCGACAGCTTGCCAACGGACCCACCCAGGCCTATGGCGTGGTGAAGCGGCTGCTCATCGACAGCTTCAGCAACGGACTCGAGACCCAGATGGAAGCGGAAACCCGCGGCATCGCCAACCTCACGCGCGATACCCATGATGCACGGGAAGGGATCTCTGCTTTCAGCGAGAAGCGTACGCCGCGCTTCGAGGGACGTTGAGTCATGCGCGCCGTCGTCCTGCATGAGATCGGGAGCCCGGGCAACGTGCGGGTGGAAGAAGTCCCCACACCAACGCCAGGCCCCGGAGAAGTGCGCGTGGCGCTGCGCGCATCCGCCCTCAACCGGCGCGACGTATGGATCACTGTGGGGGCGTATCCTCGGATCAAGCTGCCTTCCATCAGCGGTTCGGACGGTGCGGGTGTCATCGACGCAGTCGGCCCCGATGTCGACAAAGCGAACCTGGGACGGGAAGTGGTTATCTATCCCGCGCGCGATTGGGGCGATGATCCGCGCTGCGGTGGGCCGCGCTTTCGGGTGCTTGGCATGCCTGATCAAGGCACCTTCGCTGAATTCATCTGCGTGCCGGCGAGCGACGTGCTGGCCAAGCCAGCGCATCTTGGCTGGTCCGAGGCGGCCGCCTTTCCGCTGGCGGGTCTCACAGCCTGGCGTGCGGTGGTGACCCACGGAGAGGTACAACCGGGCCAGAAAGTGCTCGTCACAGGCATCGGTGGTGGCGCGGCGGGTTTCGCGCTGCTGTGGGCGAAACACCATGGTGCTGAGGTCTTTGTCACGAGCAGCAGCGAAGAGAAGCTCACGCGGGCGCAGGCCCTTGGTGCGGCGGGAGGCGTGAACTATCGCAGCCCCGGTTGGGAGAAAACGCTACGCGAGATGAGCGGTGGCATCGATCTCATCATCGACAGCGCTGGGGGTACGGTGGTCAATCAGGCACTCAATACGCTCAAT
>JBIKOF010000037.1:0-8918 GCA_044358205.1 Gammaproteobacteria bacterium
CTGGCTTCGAACCCGCAAGCGGACGCCTGGCCGGATTCTTCATTGTGCCCCGACGAGATCCTGTGACAGACCTTCCCACGCTGCCGCGTGCTTCGGTCTATCCGGCACCCGCGACCGTGGGGCCCGCTTCGCTGGGTCTCACGCGCGATGAGGTGGAGGAAATCCTGCTGCAAAGCCTTCGCGTGGCCCGCCGTACCCGCTCCCAAATCCGGCGCCCATTGGGCGCCTACGCGCAAGTGTCGGTGACCGTTATCGATGCCTCCGGCAACGTGCTGGGACAGGCCCGTTCGCCCGATGCCTTGCTCGACAGCAGTGATGTCACACTGCAAAAAGCGCGCACGGCTGTGTTTTTCTCTCGGACTACCGCAGCCGACCGTTTGACCTTGGCTGGAATGGGCGCCTACGTCAGTTCAACCCAGACTTTCTTTGGGCGCACGGACGCGTTACGCAACGGCCGGGCGTTCTCGAGCCGCGCGGTTGGCAATCTGCATCGCCCGAATTTCCCGGACGGGATTGATGCGAATCCACGAGGTCCCTTGTCACGGGGGCTCGATTGGAGCCCTTTCAATGCAGGGCTGGAACTCGATTTGGTTTTGAAGCCGCAGCTGCAGATTCTGAATAACGCGCTCCAGACTTGTACCTCAAACGGCGCCACGCCGGTCAACATCGGGCTCGCCAACGGGATCACGATTTTCGGCGGCGGTTTTCCTATCTATCGCGAGTTCAACGGCAGCTTCTACCTCGTTGGAGGTATTGGTGCTTCCGGAGACGGCACGGAACAGAGCGATCTGATTGGGCTGGTCGGCCTGCGCCAAGCAACCAATGTGCTTGCCCAAACGCCGCCGACAACCGCGCTGACAAGTTATCGAGCACCTCGTCACCCGCCGCTGAGTCTGCGCATTTCGGGTCTCAAGTATGCGCAATGTCCTCAGGCGCCATACCTCAACAGCACGGTCCAGAACCCGTGTGCGGGCCTCTGATTCAACCATGCGTCGCGCTTGCCTCTGGATGAGTCTGCGCGCTGGCCTGCTGGCGCTTTTTCTAACGGATGTATCGGTGACATGGGCGGTCGAATTGGCCCCCATCGTGGATGCATCGAAATCCGTGAGTATTGAGGCAAGCACGCCACAGATCACGGCGCTGCGGGTTGCCGAGGATGTCGATAAAACGCGCCTGGTTTTTGAGTTATCTGCGCCTTCAGCGCCAGTGGTGCGAAGCCTCGACGGGCCTCCCCGGTTGGTGATCGATTTTCCCGGGATAGAGCCGGAGGCTGTCCCCGCGTTGCCAGAGCGTACGAGCAGCCGCCTGAAAAAAATCCGCAGCGCGCCTCTGATGAAAACGAGCGGCCTGCGCCTCATTTTTGATCTCCAGGAGCGTGCGACTGTCGAGCACGGCGTCTTGCCGGCGAAGGACGCGTTTGCCTTTCGGGTAGTGGTTGATCTAAGTCCGATGAAGCCTCCGCCTGCGTCGATATCGCGTGCGCCGACCCCGAAGGCCGCGTTAACGCCGATCGCGGTGGTCAAACCGCTGCCCCCGGAGGCGCCCGCACCGGCAGTAGCGATCACAACCCCCCGGAGGCCAGCACCGACAATCACGACGCGTCCCGCAGCAGTACCAGCGGTTGCAGCGGTAGCGGCGCGGCCAGTGTCTGGGTCGGCACCCGCGCAGAGAGCCCCCGCGGCAGCGACTGTTCGGCGGGCGCCTGTTCCAGTAACCCGTCCATTGCCGGCAACGAGCCCGCCCGCCCTGGAATGGCAGACCCCATGGCCGACATTGTCGGCGGTGGCCCCCGCCCCGGCGCCAAAGACGAGTCTTGCTCCGACCGCCGATGCCGGGGCGGTTTTGCCCTCCGCACAGGTCTCGCAAAAGTCAGCAGCCCCGAGGCCCGCCATTCTGCAGGTCGCCGCATCCTCGCTAGTGCTTCGCGCGAGTCCTTTGAAGGAAGCGCGGGTGGTGGGTACAGCGGCACGGGGCATGCTCCTGCATACGTTGGAACAGCGTGCGCAGTGGTATCGGGTCGCGACCACCCCGGCAGCCAAGGACTCCGCGTGGGTCATCGACGAACCCATTGCCCATGGCGACCGCAGCCTGATTCCCTACACAGGGCAGGGCAAGTTGCGCTACGCCGAATCCGATCTCGGAACCAATCAGACTCCCTCGTCAGAGATCGGTCGCTGGCGACCAGACAACCATGGCCGCAAGCTGGTGACGCTGCCTCCTACCAAAGCGACCCAAATCCCGCCGCCGGCCCCGAATTTGCCGCGAGAATCTCTGCCATTACCTGACCGCTGGCGCTTGATGCAGGCACTTGGCTTCAAGTTCCCGTGGTACGACCCTTATCACCAGAATGTTCTGAAGGGAGACCTACCCGTCCGCGCGCTTGGCGACGACGTGTTCGCCAATGTGGGTGTGGTCCTCGATGGGCTGGGCGAATTCCGCGAGGTACCCATCCCCGTCAACCCTACTGTGGCCTTTGGCCCGAACACCACCGATGCTTTCGGAGATCCCACCCAGAACGTCCAGTCGGGCACCCTGCTGCTTAATCTGGCCCTTACCCGCGGCAATACCACCTACATGCCGCCCGAATATGAACTGCGTTTCACCCCTGTATTCAACTATAACCGTGCAGAGGTCCGTGAAGCGGGTGTACTGCGCGCGGATCCACTCGACTGCCGCACCGAAGTCTTCACGACCGATAATGGGAGCGGCGCGTCCGACCCCACAACTTTGACGCCCGGTCTGCCGCCTGAAGACGATGGACTGGCAAATATCACCGATCCTGCCCTCGTGATTCCGACGGCCAATGACCTCGACTCAAACGCAGGCGCCGTTTCGCGTGTTAGCGTGCTGCAGGCCGATGACCACTGCGTACGCCACGACAATTTTGTGGGTATTCAGGAGTTCTTCTTCGACTATCACCTGCGCGATGTTTCTGAGCGCTATGACTTCGACAGCATCCGCGTCGGTATTCAGCCCTTCACCAATGATTTTCGCGGGTTTCTTTTTCAGGACCTCCAATTCGGGGTGCGACTTTTCGGTAACCGCGACAACAACCAGTGGCAATACAACCTTGCCTGGTTCCGTCGGGTTGAAAAGGATACCAATAGCGGGCTGAACGACATCTCCGAGGCTCTGCGCGAGGACGATCTATTCCTGGCAAATGTCTATCGCCAGGATTTCCCGATGGTGGGCTTCACCTCGGAACTGAGCGTGGTGCATAACCGCAACAATGAAGATGCCCAGTACATCGATACCAATGGCTTCGTGGTGCGACCGGCTATCGTTGGCAGCGCCTCGCGACGACCATCGCCCTATCAGGTGACCTACCTCGGTTATGCCGGCGATGGGCATCTGAGGACACTGTGGCCGGAGGCTCGACTCAATCTGACCACCGCCACCTATGCGGCGCTCGGCACGCAGGATTTCAATCCTATTGCGGGCGCCCCCCAGGACGTGCAGGCGTTTTTTCACGCCAGTGAGCTTTCCCGCGATTTCAGCTGGATCCGTGTTCGCGGCAGCCTGCTATATGCCAGCGGCGATGACGACCCGTTGGATAGCGATGCTGGCGGCTTCGATGCGATCTTCGAGAATCCGCAGTTCGCCGGCGCTGATACCAGCTACTGGGTGCGCCAGGGGATCCCTCTCATCGGCGGTGGCGCTGTCGCGCTCTCGGGCCGCAACGGGGTGCTTGCCTCCCTGCGGTCGAGCAAGGAACAGGGGCAATCGAATTTCGTGAACCCAGGACTCTTCCTCATTGGGGTAGGTGCAGATTTTGACGTTGCACCGGAACTCAGGGTCATCGCGAACGCCAATCACTTGTGGTTCGATGAAATAGAAACGCTGGAATTCCTGCGCGCCCAAACCTTGCGGGACAAGCAGATTGGGTATGACCTTTCGGCGGGTATCCAGTGGCGACCACTATTCAACCAGAACATCGTTATCAATGCGTCGGGAGCGGTGTTGTTGGCAGGGAGAGGACTGCGTGATCTCTACGGCGGGACCCGCCATTCGACCCTTTACTCGGCGTTCCTCAATGCCGTTTTTGCGTATTGAGCCGCCATGACTGACATCGCACCTTCACGAACCTTTCTGGTGTGTCTGCTTGCAGTGCTTTGCGTGCTGCTCACCGGTGACTGCTTTGCAAACGAAGAAAAGCTTGTCGAGCGCGTATACGCCGAAGCGCCACCCGCACCTCGCGCACAAACTCAGGCCGTCGCAGACGTTAAAAGCATAGGGTGCCTAAGCTGCCACACCCAGACGGACAGGCACACCATGCACGCCAATCCAGGGGTGGTCCTCGGATGCACCGATTGTCACGGTGGGGATTCTTCCGTAGCGGGACCGAAGGGGGATAATCGGAAAAGTGCAGCCTATCGGCACGCGCTGGAACAGGCGCATGTGCTCCCGCGGAATCCTGCGCTTTGGCGAAGCTCTGCAAACCCGGAAAGTAGTTACGCGCATCTCAACCGGGAACATCCGGCATTTGTACGTTTCATCAACCCCGGAGACCTCAGAATCGCACGTGAAGCCTGTGGGGCCTGCCACCTGCCCATCATTGAAGCGCAGGAACGCAGTCTCATGAGCACCTCCGCCATGCTCTGGGGCGGTGCGGCTTACAACAATGGAATCCTCCCCTACAAACGCTACCTGTTAGGCGAGGCGTACACGAAGGACGGGACCGCGGCTGCCATTCTAGGGCCAGTAAAACCCGACGACCTGACGCTGGCCGCACAAGGCGTACTCGAAAAGCTTTATCCCCTACCAGCCTGGGAGTCGGTACCTCCGGGGGACGTCTTCCGTGTTTTCGAACGGGGAGGACGCGTTATCAACAGCACCTTCCCAGAACTGGGGATCCCCAACAACACCGGGATCCTCCAGCGCCTCGACGAACCCGGTCGTCCCGATTTCCGCCAAAGTAATCGAGGGGCTGGCACGGGCCTGCGGGTGTCGATTCCGGTGTTGAACCTCGCGAAGACTCGACTGAACGATCCTCACCTATGGTTCCTTGGCACCAATGACAATCCGGGCGATTACCGTTCCTCCGGTTGCAGTGCCTGCCACGTGGTCTACGCGAATGACCGTGATCCGGCTCACAGCGGGGGCTACGCCGCGCATGGCAACGCCGGTTTGAGCAAGAGCAGTGATCCCACCATCCCGAAGGGCGAGTCTGGGCACCCACTCCGGCACGTCTTTACCCGTGCCATTCCCTCCTCGCAGTGCATGGTCTGCCACATGCACCAACCGAACATCTATGTGAATTCCTTCTATGGGTACATGCAGTACGACTATGAGCCGGATGCCAAGCGTATGTTCCCGGAAAAACAACATTACCCGACCCATGCCGAGATTCGGGAAGTCAACCAGCGGAATCCGGAAGAGGCCGTCGTTCGCGGCAACTGGCGGGATCGGGATTTCCTGAAAGATCTATGGCTGCGCAACGACGAAATGAAGGACACCCAATTTGCCGACTATCACGGACACGGCTGGGTTTTTCGGGCAGTTTACAAGCGGGACAGAAAGGGCCATTTGCTTGACGCTGAGAACAAGGTGGTCAAGCACGATGACCCCAAGAAATTCAAAAAAGCAGTCCATCTCTCGTCCATCCACATGGACGTTGGCATGCACTGTGTAGACTGTCATTTCTCGCAGGACATGCATGGAAATGGCCATATCTACGGCGAGGTTGCCGCTGCCATCGAAATCGATTGTGTCGACTGCCACGGTACGGCACGAAACTATCCTACCCTTCATACCAGCGGTCCGGCCGCGCGACCAGGCGGAATGGATCTGAGTCTTCTGAAGACGCAAGACGGCCGACGGCGTTTCGAATGGCGCAACGGCAAGCTTTATCAGCGCGCAGCCCTCGATCCCGACAAGGAGTGGGAGGTAAGCCTGGTGCGGGACACGGTGAATCCCTCGCATCCGGACTTCAACGCCAAGGCCGCACGCGCCAAGTTGATGGCAACAGGCGCATCAGGCCGGAGCGGAAAATGGGGGGACGGCGTGGCCGAGTTGGCCCACGATAACGAAAAGATGACGTGCTACACCTGCCACCTCAGCTGGACTACCAGCTGTTCCGGCTGCCATCTGCCTATTCAGGCCAACTGGAAAACAGACCGCCAACATTACGAGGGTCGGGCAACGCGTAACTACGCCACCTATAACGTTCAGGTCGCGCGGGACGATATCTTTCAGCTAGGCCGCCACGGACCGGTGAAGCGCAGCCGCATCGCGCCCTTCCGCTCCAGTTCGGCGCTCGTGCTCTCCTCCCAAAATGCGAATCGTGAGCGCATCTATTATCAGCAGCCGCCGATCTCAGCGAGTGGCTATTCCAGCCAGGCTTTTGCGCCCCACTACCCTCATACCGAGCGCAAGACGGAAACCAAGACCTGCTCCGATTGCCACGTCTCTGCGGCCAACGACAACAACGCGATCATGGCGCAACTGCTTTTGCAGGGGACAAATTTTGTCAATTTCGTCGGGCGCTATGCCTGGGTGGGCGCCGAGGAACATGTCGAAGCGGTTGGCGTTACGGAGTGGGACGAGCCCCAGGCTGTTATCGGTTCCTACCTGCAGAAATATGCCTATCCAGACTGGTACGCGGCGCATCAGTCCAAAAATCGGGAAATAGTGGATATGCCACACCGGGAGGCTGCGAACCACCTGTCAACCGTCGATGCCGCAAGATGCCTGCAGATGCGTGGCGAATATCTTTACGTTGCTGAAGGCACGGGAGGCTTCAGGGTGTATGACATCGCGGCCAATGCCAACAAGGGCGTCAGCCAGCGCATTATCTCCGCGCCGTTTTCACCCTTGGGGCATGACACCCATATCGCTACCCGAAATGCCACCTG
This sequence comes from Gammaproteobacteria bacterium, assembly GCA_044358205.1. Taxonomy (GTDB): domain Bacteria; phylum Pseudomonadota; class Gammaproteobacteria; genus CAIKBL01. The sequence goes on from JBIKOF010000037.1 coordinate 6,855, forward strand.
CGTGGCCTTGCCGACTAATCAGCCCATCGCGCCCGCGCGCAATGACGGGGCGCTCATGCGCGAGGTGAATCAGGAACAGGCGTTTCATCCGCTTTACCACTACGCCTATGTTGTGGATGCAGAGGAAGGGCTCATCCTGGTCAACATCGACACCATGGTAGACGGTGAGGCGCGTAACAACTTCCTTACCCGTGCCCTCACCTGGAATCCGGATGGCTTGCTCAATGGAGCCCGGCATATCGTAGTGGCAGGCACTCATGCGTTCATCACCACGCCTGGCGGGCTCGAGATCATCGATATCGAAAACCCGCTGGCCCCTCGGTCGCTCGCGTCCATTGCGCTGGATGATCCACGCGCAGCGGCAGTCCAGTTCCGATATGTCTATGTCACCGACGCGAGGGGCTTGCGGGTCATTGATTTTACGCAACCAGAGCATCCTCGCTTGCTTGATACCGTGGTGCCCCTCCGGGACGCCCATCGGGTGTATCTCGCGCGGACATATGCGTATGTCGCAGCTGGGGCGGAAGGGCTTGCGATTGTGGATATCGAACAGGCCGACCGCCCACGTCTATATCTGCGCTACAACGCGGAGGGGGCCATCAACGACACTCGCGATGTGGTGGTGGGTTCGACTAACGCCTCGCTTTTTGCCTATTTGGCAGATGGGCGAAATGGATTGAAGGTACTACAACTCACCTCACCAGAGAGTCAGCCCGGGTTCTATGGATTTTCGCCCGAACCGCGCCCGGAACTCATCGCTTACCGGCGGACGCGCTCACCCGCACTTGCGCTTTCAAAGGGATTGGATCGGGACCGTGCCGTAGATGAAACCGGGCACCAGATCGCCATCATCGGTCGCATTGGGGCCCGTCCGTTCAATCGAGCTGAGATGGAGAAGCTCTACATGGCACCCGATGGTAACCCCTGGCAGGTGACGGATGATGTCCGCCGCGAGGACTATGTCGGGAAGCATGCGTTGCCACCTCCGAGACCGCAAAAGGAGAACTTCCATGCCCGGCCCTGATGCCAGAGAAAAGCTGATGCGTGTGATGAAAGGGGCGCTCCTCATCCTGGTGGTGGCCTTGAGTGCTGACGTTTCATCGCGTGAGCCACTGCCAAATCGCTCTAAAGATCAGACTGTGGGAACCGTCAACTGCGCGAGTAGCACCTGCCACGGTTCGATACCGCCGCTTGATGGCAGTAATGTGCTGCAGAACGAATACACCACCTGGCTCAGGATGGATGCCCATACTCAGGCTTACGCCGTTCTCCTCAATCAAAAATCACGCAGCATCGCGCGCAAACTTGGCTTGGCAGAGGGTGCACACCGGGCGCCACTATGCCTGGATTGTCATAGTCACAAGCCGCTTGGGCCCGTAGGGCCACGGCATGTGCCCACAGAGGGCATTGGCTGCGAGGGTTGTCATGGACCGGCCGGCCGCTGGGTCGCGTCCCACACGGTGGACGGCGTCACTCACACGGAGAACGTGAAGAAGGGCCTCTATCCCTCCGATCGCCCGGAAGCACAAGCACGGCTGTGTCTATCCTGCCACTTTGGAGACGAAACCCGCTTTGTCAGCCACCGCCTGATGGGCGCGGGCCATCCGCGGCTTTCCTTCGAGATGAAAACGTTTTCGGTGCTGGAACCGGCTCACTTTCGCGTCGATGAGGATTATCGTGATCGCAAGGGGGATTACGATAGCGTCCGGATTTGGGCTGTAGGGCAGGCCATCGCGGCTCGTCATCAGTTGGATACCCTGACAGACCCGAAGCGCGGACGACAGGGTCCCTTTCCGGAACTTGTGCTGTTTGACTGTCATGCGTGTCATCACCCGATGAGCGACCAACGCTGGACACCTCACTATGGGCTAGCGCCAGGACTCATCCGTTTGAATGACGGAAACCTGCTGATGTTGCGGGCACTTACGCGGGGCATATTGCCGGAGCGCTCGGTGAACTTCGATGCCGAAGTCATGGCACTCCATCGCGCTGTGTCTGCAGGTGAGGCGCCCGCTGGCAAGGATTATCTGGTGCTGGCGCGGGAGCTTTCGACCCATATCCAGA
>JBIKOF010000464.1:0-2554 GCA_044358205.1 Gammaproteobacteria bacterium
TGAACGCTCCGCAGGCGCTGCCGACGAAACCCAAGCACTCGGCCAATATCATGGACGCCGAACATACCTATGGGTTGATGATGCATATGTCCGAGGGGCTAGGCGTCAACTGCACCTTCTGTCACACCTCGCGGGCCTTCGCAAATTGGGAAGAAAGCCGTCCACAACGTACGACCGCATGGCATGGAATCAGGATGGTTCGCAGCGTCAACGCGGACTACATCCAGCCGCTCGCAGCCGTGTTCCCACCGAACCGACTTGGTCCCCAGGGAGATCCGCTGAAGGTGAACTGTGCGACCTGCCACCAGGGCTTGAACAAACCTCTGAACGGTGCGCAGATGGTGAAGGATTTTCCTGAGCTCGCAGCCGCCGAGGGCGGGCATGTCGTGAGGCGCTACGCCCAGTAGTAGCGCCTCAGATAGTCGACGCGGGGTTCATTCGATTCCCGCGCCGCGTGTCCCTCGGGGGGCTAAAGACTTTTTCCCTAAACGCGCAGGCGCTTCCGGCCGCCGAGTCCTTTACTAAGGCGCCACGAGCCCCATCAGGTGCGCCATGTCCTTCAGGAATATCCGGGCATGTGCCAAGGGCTTCGCCCGCACGAGCCGCTTGTTCAGGTAGGCTTCCCAAGTCAGTTGCTGGACATCCCGGTCCTTGCACATGCTGACGAAACGTTCCCGGCGTTTGTCTGTCGAGTACCAGAAGCGCTGCATGATGCCCAGCACCCAGAAAACTCTTCCATGGGCGCGCATGAAGCGCTTTCGGGCATGCGCAAGCGCTTTCGGCCTGCCAGTTTCCAGGAACATTGAAATCGACTCCGCAGCGAGGCGTCCGCCGGTCATCGCATAGTAGATTCCTTCTCCCGACGCGGGGGCGACAACGCCGGCGGCATCACCAGCCAGCACGACATCCCTACCGTTGTCCCAGCGCTTGAGCGGTTTCATGGGAATGGGCGCCCCTTCGCGGCGTACCGTTTCCAGGCCGGCCAGACCAGTCTCCTGACGCAGTCGGGTAACCGCCGAACGTAGGGAGAAGCCTTTGCCCGCGCTACCACTGCCGATGCTGACTGTGTCTCCGTGTGGGAAAACCCAGCCGTAAAAATCAGGAGAGATGGTGCCACGGTAATGAACCTCGCACCGCTCCCCGTCGAAGCCCGATGCCGACTCTCCGGCTGGGGCCTTTACGATCTCGTGGTATGCGTAGACACAGGGAACGTCAGCAACTTCCGGCAGTTCGGCTTTGGCGACCTGTGACGAAGCCCCATCTGCCCCAATCACAGTGCGCGTCAGCAGACGGACGAGCTTTCCCTTGTCGTTTGGAGCCTCGAACTCGACCGTGATGACGCCCTGCGCATCGCGCGTGATTTGCTTGAAAGTGCCTGTCATCCTCAAGGCTCCCGACTGCGCTGCGCGGATTCGCAGCCATTCGTCGAACACCTCGCGATCGACCATGCCGACATAGCCGCCGCGTGCGATAGGCATATCTACCCGGCGATGAGTGGGTGACACGATGCAGGCGCTCGTTGCGTGCGCGGCCAACAGATGTTCGGGAATGTCGAACTCGCGTAAGGCTTGAGGCGGGATTGCGCCTCCGCACGGTTTGATCCGTCCGGCACGGTCCAGAAGCGCGACTTTTCGCCCGGCGCGCGCCAGATCATCTGCCGCAGTTGCCCCGGCAGGGCCACCGCCAACCACGACGCAGTCGAGAATCTTTTGATTACTCATGCTTGCATTCCTCAGGTAAGGACCGGGCAACGAGTCGCGGGGGACCGCGATGACCGATGGACACGGAGTTGAGCGGCGAGAATCGCCGAAATTAGAAAGAGTGCACCCTCTAGTCCGAAGACAACGGCATAGGCCTGAACTGGAGAGCCAAGAAGCGTGTGGGCAACATCACTCATGACGGTGCCCGCAAATCCACCAATACCAAAAGCGCTCGCTTGGGCGGCACCCCATAATCCCATGCGCACACCCTCGCGAGCGCGTGTCCCGTGCCCCGCATTGGCCATCATCGAGCCAATGGCGGCCACCGCGAATGCACCGTTGGCAAAGCCTAGCGCGAATACCGTTGCGGCTAATGGCCACGCCGGAGCCTTGAGACTTGCCATAGACAGCAGGCCCAAGGTCAAGGCCGAACCGAGGCAGCCCGCGACCGTCCATAGTTTCAGTGAACCGAACCACGCACGGCTCGCGGCGCTGGTGACCACCGCCACCGTGATCATTCCCGCGAACACACCCTGGTGTTGAAGGCCGGAAAGACTGGTGGACTCGCCCACGGAGAAACCGAACACCGTGCCGGCAAAGGGCTCCAAGATGAGGTCCTGCGCGCTGTAGGCGAGCATTGAAATGAACACGAATATCGTGAACTGGCGTGCTTCTGCCTCAGCCCAGACCTGACGAAGTGCCTCGCTAAACTTTGTGCGCGAATCGTCGGGCCTGCGCTGATCCGGGCCTGCCCCGCGCTCGAGGCCGTGTAGCGCAACCAACATGATCAAGAGTGCAATGCCAACCACTGTTGCCGTCACCGCCACCAGCCGGGATCCTGAGTAGGGATCTAG
>JBIKOF010000038.1:0-8906 GCA_044358205.1 Gammaproteobacteria bacterium
AAAAACGTAGGCAGGTCCGCTGCCCGACAGCGCCGTGACCGCGTCGAGCGCCGCCTCGCCCTCGACCCACAGGACAAGCCCGGTCGCCGCCAGCAGGGCATCGGTGAGCGCACGGGCGGCAGGCGGCGTGTCCGGCGTGGCGTACAGCGCAGTTGCACCCCGACCGATGAGCGCCGGCGTATTTGGCATGGCGCGGACCAGCGGCAGGTTCACGCCGGCCCAGCGGCGCAGGGACTCGGTGGTGATTCCAGCCGCAATCGATAGCAGCAGCGGTCGCCGTATCGCGAGTGTCGAGGCGAGGCCGGTGACCACCTCGCGCATTTGCTGAGGCTTCACCGCAAGCACCACCACATCCGCCCCGTCGGCCGCCTGCGCGTTGTCGGCGGTGGTGGTGACGCCGAAATCTTTGGCAAGCGCGTCCCGGGTGGCGGCCAAGGGGTCGGCAACGACGAGTGCAGCGCGCGGATAGCCACGCTCGACAAGACCGCCGAGGATGGCGCGTCCCATGTTGCCCCCGCCAATGAAAGCCACTCGCTCCGTCATGTCATTACCGTCCGGAATCAGGGCGGCGAGTGTAGCACCAAGGTTCGCACGCGGACCGCCGTCCGTCAGCGAGCGGGGCGGGGCCCGAACACAGCGGTGCCAATGCGGACCATGGTCGAACCGGCCGTAACGGCGGATTCAAAGTCCCCCGAAGTGCCCAGCGACAGTGTGTCCAGCCCCCCCATCAGGGGTGACAGACGTGCCACGATTTCAGCAAAGACCGCCTGCTGGGCCGCGGGCTCCTCGCGTGGCGCCGGCATCGCCATAAAGCCGCGCAGCGTCAGGCCCGGCAGCTCCCGCACGGCCGCCACAAGCTCCCCGAGCGCCACGAAGTCCACACCACCCTTGCTCGTTTCGGCGTCTGCGTTGACCTCGATGAGGCACTGCAGGGCCGGCAGCTCGGATGGGCGCTGGGCGCTCAGCCGTTCGGCCAGCTTGAGTCGATCGAGGCTGTGCACCCACGCGAAGTGGTTCGCGACTTCCCGGGTCTTGTTCGATTGCAGTCGGCCGATGAAATGCCAGGTGAGACCAAGCGGCGCCAGCGTTCCGATTTTGGGTAGCGCTTCCTGAAGATAGTTTTCGCCGAAGTCCCGTTGGCCCATTCGTGCAAGCGCAGCGATACGGTCGGCCGGCTGTGTTTTGCTCACAGCGACCAAGGTGACCGCAGCAGCGCTGCGTCCAGCCGCTCGCGCGGCAGCCGCGATGCGCACGTGCACGCCTTCCAGCGCCGCGGCGGCACTTTCCATGGAGGTTGCAACAGCAGGGTCTGCAGGCGAATCGGGCGGCATGACAAGGTGCGAGTCTTAAGGGTAGATTGCCCCGGAAGCTGGGCTGATTACCCTAACTTAAACCGACCCGCCGCGCGGAGCCAGTGTCCGCGTTGGCCGCTGCGACAGGACCACGAATGGACATAGCGGAACTCCTTGCCTTCAGCGTGAAGAACCGCGCATCGGATTTGCACCTCTCGGCCGGCCTGCCGCCGATGATACGGGTGGATGGAGATATCCGCCGCATCAATCTCCCTCCGATGGAGCACAAGGAAGTCCACGCGCTGGTGTACGACATCATGAACGATAAGCAGCGCAAGGATTTCGAGGAATTTCTCGAGTGCGACTTCTCGTTCGAAATCACCAGCCTGGCGCGCTTCCGCGTGAACGCGTTCAACCAGAATCGCGGCGCCGGTGCAGTGTTTCGAACCATCCCTTCGGTGATCCAGAGCCTCGAAGAACTGGGCTGCCCCGCCATCTTCAAGGATATTGCGGAATATCCGCGGGGTATCGTGCTGGTAACCGGTCCCACCGGCTCGGGCAAATCCACCACCCTTGCAGCGATGGTCAATCACAAGAACGAGCGCGAATACAGCCATATCCTCACCATCGAGGACCCCATCGAATTCGTGCATCAGAGCAAGAAGTCGCTGATTAACCAGCGCGAAGTCCACCGCGACACACACGCATTTTCCGCCGCCTTGCGCTCGGCGCTGCGCGAAGATCCGGACACCATTCTTGTCGGTGAAATGCGGGATCTCGAAACCATCCGCCTTGCCCTGACGGCCGCCGAAACCGGCCATCTTGTTTTTGGCACCCTCCATACCAGTTCGGCCGCCAAGACCATCGATCGTCTGGTGGATGTGTTCCCGGCGGAGGAGAAGGAAATGGTGCGCTCGATGCTTTCGGAGTCACTGCGCGCGGTGATCTCGCAGACCTTGCTCAAGAAAACCGGCGGTGGGCGCATCGCTGCCCACGAAATCATGATTGGGACCCCGGCTATCCGTAACCTCATTCGTGAAAACAAGATTGCGCAGATGTATTCCGCCATTCAGACCGGTCATCAGGTGGGCATGCAGACCCTGGACCAGTGCCTGCAGAAGCTGGTCAGCCAAGGTCTGGTGTCGAAGATCGAGGCTCGCTTCAAGGCCCAGAACAAAGACCTCTTCTAGGACCTCTTCATGGAACGTGAACAAGCCATCCGCACCATGCGCGAGCTGTTGACCCTGCTCGTGGAACGACGCGGGTCGGATCTCTTCATCACCGTGGGATTTCCTCCTGCCATCAAGGTGGATGGTCGCATCCAGCCGGTCTCCAAGACCCGGCTGACGGCTGAGGATGCGCGCGGATTTACGCACGCCATCATGAACGATCGCCAGATGAAGGAGTTCGAGGCCACCAAGGAATGCAATTTTGCCATTGCGCCGACCGGCATTGGCCGATTCCGCGTGAACGCCTTCGTCCAGCAAAGCCATACCGGCATGGTGCTGCGAACCATCGAGACGCGTGTGCCCACGCTGGATCAGTTGGCCTTACCCGCCATCATGAAGGACATCGCACTCACGCGTCGCGGCCTCGTGATCATGGTGGGCGGCACGGGTTCCGGAAAATCCACCTCGCTGGCGGCGATGATCAATCATCGCAACGAAAACACGCAGGGTCATATCGTCACCATAGAAGACCCAATCGAGTTTGTGCACCCTCACAAGCACTGCATCATCACCCAGCGAGAAGTTGGCGTGGACACCGATGACTGGGGCATTGCGCTGAAGAACGCACTGCGTCAGGCGCCAGACGTGATACTGCTTGGAGAAATTCGCGACCGGGAAACCATGGAATTTGGCCTCGCCTTTGCAGAAACAGGGCATCTCGCGATGGCCACCCTGCACGCGAACAGCGCCAATCAGGCGCTTGATAGAATCATTAATTTCTTCCCCGCCGACCGCCATGCCCAGCTCTTCATGGACATGTCGCTCAATGTCAGGGGCATCGTCGCGCAGCGACTCATCAAGCGGGTCAACAGTCAGGGCCGGATTGCGGCAGTGGAGATCATGCTCAACTCACCGCTCATCGCGGATCTCATGCAGAAGGGTGAGGTGCATCTCATCAAGGACGTCATGGCGCGTTCCAATGAGCTTGGCATGAATACTTTCGATCAGGCGCTGTTCGATCTCTACGAACACGGTGATATAGGCTACGAAGATGCCTTGCGTAACGCCGATTCAGTGAACGAGCTACGGCTGCGCGTCAAGCTTGAAAGTCGCCGCGGCCTGCCGGCTGCAGCCGATGGCGCCGGGGCTCTCAGTCTCGAGGAAACAGATCCGCCTGGCCGGCCGTTCGGGCGCTAGGAGCCAGCGCGTGGATTTGACACCGTATCTGGAGCTCCTGCGCGACAAGCGGGGCTCCGACCTTTTTTTCAGTGCGGGATCCCCGGTTCGAATTCGCATCGAGGGTCAGATGAGCACTGTCGGCACGCAGATCCTGAATGGCGCGCAGACGCTTGCAGCCGCCTACGGGCTGATGACTCAGCCGCAGATGGATCGCTTCGAGCGAACGCTGGAATGTGATTTCGCGGTGGCACTGGTCGATGGCACGGCGCGGTTTCGCGTGAACGTATTCCGGCAGCGCGGGGAAGTCAGTCTGGTGCTGCGTCTGGTGCCAGCCAAAATCCCGACCATCGACGACTTCGGCCTGCCTGAAATCCTGAAAACCCTGGCCCTGCACAAGCGCGGGCTCATTTTAATGGCCGGTGCCACCGGCTCTGGCAAGTCGACCACGCTCGCCGCGATGCTGAACGAGCGCAACCAACGGGGCTCCGGGCACATTCTCACCATCGAGGACCCGATAGAATTTTCGCACCCTAACCTGCGCTGCATCGTGAACCAACGCGAGGTGGGCGTGGACACGCTGTCTTTCCGTGCCGCGCTGCGAGCCTCCCTGCGGGAAGCGCCTGATGTCATTCTCATCGGTGAGATTCGCGACCGTGAAACGATGGAGGCCGCGCTTGAGTTGTGCAACACGGGGCATCTATGCCTCTCGACCTTGCATGCCAACAACGCAAACCAGGCACTCGAGCGCCTTATCAACCTTTATCCGCAGGAGTTACATCGCCAGTTGCTGCTCGATCTGTCGCTGAATGTGCGAGCGGTGATCGGACAGCGGCTGGTGCGTGGGGTAGAGGGCACACGGGTGGCGGCGATCGAAATTCTTCTCTCCACGCCCTATATCGCGGAGCTCATCCTGGCCGGTGATCTGCACGGGGTGAAGGAAGCCATGGCCAGCAGCAGCACCCCGGGCATGCAGACTTTTGACGATGCCCTGCTCGCGCTCTACCGGGGTGGGCGAGTGAGTTTGGAGGAGGCGCTCGCGAATGCCGATTCGCGCACGAACCTCGAGGCCCGAATCAATTTCGGCTGATGGCGCGCAAGTGCGGGTTCAGTGTACGAACGCGGGCAGGATCTCCTCGCGCATGGCAGTGACGGTCCCCAGCGAGGTTTCGAGCGGCAGGTTGCCAAAGGCAATACGGCACAGCAGATAGTTCACCCCGGATACGGCGATTTCATCGGCAAGCTGCGCACGCACGCTGGCGAGAGAACCTACGAGCGCAAGGCCCTTGGCGCGTGCTGTAGCGAGATCTTCCGGAAAGCTCAGCGGGATTTGCATGCCGTGCGTGCGCCACAGGTGCAGCAGGCTGTTGAACCAGCGGGTATAGGCCGGCTCTGCCACGGCGATGGCTTCGGCATCGGTGTCGGCGATGACCACATGGCGGCTCATGCCCAGCATCGGCAGGGCCGATACTGAATGCGGCGCTTCGCTCCACGCATTGCGATATTCATCGGTAATGGTGCGTACGGCCGTCGCAGGTCCATTGGTAACGATATTGATGCGTTCGCCCGCTGCCCACGCTGCGGTATCGGGCCGCGCTACGCCATACCACAGCGGCGGATGTGGCTGCTGCACAGGACCCAGCTCCAGAGGGACGTTCTCAAACCGGTAGTGGCGCCCCTCATGTTCGAGCCGCCCGTCGCGCAACCCCTTGAGCACGATGTCGAGCACCTCCGCATAGCGCTCCTGCGCGTCGGCCCCGACCCCGTAGAAGCCCATCTCGATAGGTGAAATGCCGCGCCCGATCCCCAGCTCAAGGCGGCCGTCGCTCAGTTGATCGAGCATGCAGATTTCTTCGAGCAGCCGCAGGGGATGGTAGATGCTCATGGTGTAGACGAGCGGGCCGAAGCGCAGCCGGGACGTATGTTGCGATACGGCAGAAAGGAAAACGCTAGGTGCTGAAGCGACGCCGAGCGGCGTGCCGTGGTGCTCGGCCAGGTGGTAGGCGTGGAAGCCGGCCTCGTCATAGGCCTCTACCAGTTGCAGACGCTGCCGGTATTGCACGGCAATGGGGTGCTCGCCGCGATCCATGTGATCGAAAATACCGAATTTCATGTGCCGAACCCCGAGCGCGCGTTGGAAACAGCACTCTAGCCCGCCGGGCTTCATCGCAACAAGGGCGACGGCATGGCGCGAGGCTGTCGCTTTGTGCAGCCCTTGCATACCATGCGGTCCCTTAGGATGCCCCGCCGAGGAGAGCTGAATGTCTGCAAAACTGCCCGTGCTGCCGCCGGAAGCCATTACCGCTGAATGGCTGACGACGGCCCTCGGCGCCCGCGGTATCGATGCGCGCGTGGCTTCCTTCGACATCGAACAGGTGGGCACGGGCCAGCTGGGTGAAACCCGGCGCTTCCACCTGCGATATGCCGGGACCCCTCCGCCGGATGCGCCGGCCACCGTGGTCGGCAAATTCTCGTCGGCCAATCCAGTCGCGGCAGAGAGCGGCCGCACCATGGGTTTCTACCGCTCAGAAGTGATGTTTTATCGCGAGCTCGCACATCGGGCGCGCATCCGCTGCCCCATGCCCTATGTGGCCGAGATCGATGAGCAAGGCGACTTTGCCCTGCTTTTCGAAGATCTGGCACCGGCTCAGCAGGGCGATCAGATGAAAGGGTGCACGGTCGAGGATGCGCGCGCTGCTCTCAAGGAAGCGGCCCTGCTGCACGCGGCCTTCTGGAATGATCGGGAGCTGATGGGCCAACCCTGGCTTTACGTACCGGAGGGTGCCCAGGGCTTCTACACCACCGAGCTCATCGAACGGTCCTGGGCGCACGTGCAGGCCAATTATCAGGGCTGGCTTTCGCCCGAAGTGACCATGGCCTGCGATCGTTTTGTGCGCAATCACGCGTTCTGGAACCGACCGCGTCCCTTTCCCAAAACGTTCACCCACTGCGATTTCCGGCCGGACAACATGCTCTTCGGCGGACGCGATGGCCGTATTGCCGTGGTCGACTGGCAGACCAGTAATTTTCTCGGCACCGGCATGGACGTCGCCTACTTCCTCGGGGGCTGTTTCGACCGCGAAACCCGCCGTCGCCATGAACGCGCATTGCTGCAGGACTATCACGAAGAGTTGCTGCGTCTGGGAGTTGCGGACTACAGCTTCGACCACCTGCTCGATGACTACCGCTTCTACAGCTTTGCGGTGATTGCGGTGGCGATTGCCGCCACGCTCATCGTCAAGCGCACCGAGCGCGGAGACCACATGCTGATGCACATGACCATTGGGGGTGCGGAGCAGGCGCTCGATAACAACGCGCTCGATCTGTTGCCGCCGTAAGGCGCTACCTGCAGGAGAAATCACCATGCGCCTTGCCAAACCTCACCTGGACCTCGGCATGTTCACGGCTGACATCGACAGTCATCGACGTTTCTGGGGGGATGACATCGGCCTGCGCCTCGACCACGAGCTCCCCTTCGATTCGCTCTGGGTCCAGCATCGCTACGACGCGCATGGGTCGGTAATCAAGGTCAATCATTACCGCCATCCCATGCCGGAAGTTGCGCCCTCGGGCCTGGCTGGGTTGACCATCGCCCGCGAGGGGGTGTCGCCACGGGAAGCGAGAACGCCGAGTGGGGAGTGGGTGAGATTGGTCGCGCCGGGAACCGATGGGGTCGTACGCATCGGGGTCACCGTGCGCACGCCGGAGCCACAGCGCCTGCTCGATTTCTACCTGAATGTGCTTGAGTTCGAGGCGGCCGGACCTACAGCCGCCCGCTGCGGTGACTCCCTTCTATTCGTCGAGCAGGGGCCGGGTGGCTCGGTTACGCCCGACTTCATGGGCCCCGGGTTTCGCTATCTCACCATCCAGATTTTCGATGCCGACGCGGAAACTGCCGCCTGCGTAGCGCGGGGTGCCAGACTGGGGCGGGCGCCTGTCAATTTCGGGACGGTTGCACGCTATGGCTTCGTGCTGGACCCGGATGGCAACTGGATCGAACTTTCTGCCCGCACATCCCTGACCGGCGTGGCACCGCCGGCGTAGGCCCTCGCGTGTCCTGCGCGCGTCCATGTCCACCGGCCACTGACGGAGTTCGCCGATGATGATCCACCAGCGTGGGGGACCGCGCCTCAGCTTCGAAGGTTTTTTTCATACGCTCGTTCATCTTCTCGGGCGCTTCCTGTTGTCGCGCCGGTATCGCGTCCGCGTGCTCGGTACGGACAATCTGCCGCGTGAAGGGGGTGTTTTACTCCTCGGCAATCACATCTCGTGGATCGACTGGGGCATCCTGCAGATGGCGAGCCCGCGTCCGGTCCGTTTCGTGATGGAACGCGCGCTTTACGAACGCTGGTTTCTGCGCCGATTCCTGCGCAGTTTTGGGGTTATCCCCATCAGCGAAAACGGCAGCCGAGGCGCGCTGGATGAGGTGCGTGCCTGCCTGAACGACGGACACGTGGTGGCCATGTTTCCCGAAGGCGCGATCAGCCGCACGGGACATCTGGGTGAATTCCGGCGGGGCTACGAGCAGGTCGCCGCCGATGCACGCGCCCTCATCGTGCCGTTCTATTTGCGTGGGCTATGGGGCAGTAATTTCTCGCGCGCGAGCGCGCGCTTGCGGTCGATGCGACGCGGTGATGTCCGTCGCGATCTCATCGTGGCCTTTGGTCCTTCATTACCCATAAACACCCCGGTGGAAATCCTGAAGCGGAAGGTCTTCGACCTCTCGATTCATTCGTGGGAGGCCTATACGCGCACGCTGGATCCCATTCCGCTGGCATGGCTTGCCACGGCCAAGCGCATGGGCCGCCGGATGATGCTGGCCGACACGGTGAGTGGTCGGCTCTCCGGCTATCGGGTGATTACAGGGGTTCTCATTCTGGCGAGCTTCGTGCGGCGCTACGCCAAGGGTCAGAACGTTGGCCTGATGCTGCCCACCAGCAACGGTGGCACGCTGGCGAATCTTGCAGTGCTGATGCGCGGGCGCACTGTGGTGAATCTCAACTACACCGCGAGTGTGGTGGCTGTGCAGGCGTCGTTGCGTAAGGCTGAAGTACAGACGGTATTCACGTCTGCCCGCTTTCTGGAGCGGCTGCGTCAGCGCGGCATCGACCCCGATGCACTGCTCGCCGGCGCCCAGGTGCTGGAACTCGAAACCCTGGCGGCCGGGCTTGGCAAGGCAATGCGATTGTTCACGCTTTTGCAGGCGATTCTTTTGCCCCGGGTGGTGCTGCGCTTGCTGTATTGCCGCCGTGTCGCGCTGGAAAGCCCG
>JBIKOF010000465.1:0-2546 GCA_044358205.1 Gammaproteobacteria bacterium
TTTCGATCTGCTGGCAGGCACGACTGCTCAGGGCAGCATCTCCCGGTTGCTGTTTCTGGCTGCCATGCTGGGATTGTTGGCGTTCGGGATTTGGATCGACCGTCGGGTCGCACCTCTGCTGCGGGCGTTGCTCGGTGAAACCGCCGACAGTTTTCCGCGCCTCGTGTGGCGTGCCGTGCTCGTGCTCCCGCCGTTCATCCTGATCGTGCTGTCGGCCGCGGGGTATCACTACACGGCAGTGGAACTTTCACGGTACTACGTGATGAGTCTGGAGTTGCTGGCCCTGGCGCTCCTGTTCTACCGAATTTCGCTGCGCTGGATCGAAATTGCCGAGTATCGGACGCGCTGCGCGCAAGCCATGGGCGAGCCAGCAGAGGGGGAGGCGGGTCACGATGAAGGTGATTTCGAGCGGCTGAACGCCCAGGCTCGTCAGGTAATGCGCAATCTGGTGGGCTGGTCGCTCGCGATTGGTCTGCTCTTCGTCTGGCGCACCGTGCTACCCGCGCTGTCGTTTCTGGATCAGGTCACCCTGTGGACGATATCGGTCTCGGATCCCGAAGGCGTGTCGCGGCTCCAGCCGATCACCATTGCAAATCTCGCGTTGGCTCTCATCATCGCCGGGGTGACCTTCGCGGCGTCCGCGAACTTGCCGGGCATCGTTGAGATTGGTCTTTTGCAGCGCCTGCGGATGAAGCAGGGCAGTCGCTACGCGCTTACCAGCCTCATGCAGTATTCCCTGGTAGCCGTGGGGCTCAGTTTCGCGCTCAGTACGCTGGGTCTGCGTTGGTCTCAGGTGCAGTGGCTGGTCGCTGCGCTCGGCGTTGGATTGGGCTTCGGCCTGCAGGAGATCTTCGCGAATTTTATTTCAGGCCTCATTCTGCTGTTCGAGCGCCCAGTCCGCGTGGGAGATCGCGTGACGATCGGGGACCTGACCGGTAAGGTCATTCGAATGCGCATCCGGGCGACTACCCTGCGTGACGTGGACAATCGGGAAATCATTGTGCCGAACAAGGCCTTTATTACCGATCGTTTCCTGAACTGGACGCTCAGCGACCAGGTAACGCGGGTGGCGTTGACCGTGGGCGTTGCCTATGGGACCGATCTTCGGAAAGCCATGGGTTTATTGAAGGAGATCGCCGACTCCAATCCTTGGGTCATGCGTGAACCTGCACCAGAGATCGCGGTTGCCGGTTTTGGTGACAGCGCTGTGAACCTCGAGTTGCAGGTTTTTGCTGCAGAGTTGGTAGACCGAGGTAAAGCGCGCCACGACCTGCATCTCGAAATCTATCGACGCTTTGCCGAAGCGGACATCGACATTCCTTACCCTCAGCGGGAAGTTCGATTACGCGGGATGGGCGCAGAGTCCGGGTTTGATTTCGAAGGGGTAAAGCCGCCCCTCAGTGCGGGGTAAGTGCGACCGGGCAGTTGGTCGGTTTCGCAGGTGACGCCGCAGCCGGGCAGGTCTGGCTCAGTCTTCGTGGCCGGCTCGCTATTTGAGCGTCGCAATGACTCTCAACATTTCCAGCGCGCGGACGATACGGTCGAGGAGATCACCCGAGGTGCGTTCAATTTCACGCGAGAGCACTCGCTCGAGTTCAGGAGCGCTTGAGAGCGCGACCAGCAGTAAATCCTGCTCCGAATCGATCACGATTTGCGATTCATCACCTTGTCTTTGTCGCTTTTCCAGCATGCCACCGAGCCGCTGTTCCATCCACGCCTGATCTGCCGCATGCGACTCGGCAACGGGCCCCCACAAGGCATCACTGAACGCGAGTCGGTGGGAGCCGATTTCCGACAGGAAATCGATGAAGCGATTGTTCGCGGTTTGCGCACCGCCAAACCCTGAGACGTAGCCGAGGCCCAGTTTACGTTGCAGAAACAACAGTGCGGTGGCCTCCGCGCTCAGGGTGACATTCGACTCCAAGCTATGGCCAGCGGGAGGCGGCAGATGCATCGCGTCAAAAAAGTCGGAGACGATATCACCGTTCTTGAGCGTGCTCCGATCGTAGAGGCGTACGGTTACGCGGTCCCGACCGAAGACTTCATCGAGCCCACCGATCCGGTCTTGGAAATGAGGCCAGAGATACCCCAGATCGAGGCTGGGCATCCCGCTGTCTTTCAGAATTTGCTGGAATGCGCTGACCGCGAAATCAAGAGCGCTTCGCGCATAGACGATAACTTCAATGTCGTCCGTCCATTGACTTAAAAAATCGCGCATCCGGAGCACGGCCGGACGGAACTCCGGGGACGAGATGTCCTCCGCAGAAATGAGCACGGTTCGGTGCCGGTTTGCGTCCAGAAACGCCGACATGAGGGCAGTGTTTTCCGCCCGGAGGGCGGGGAGGGTCGCGGTATATTGAGGACCTCGCGCCTGAAATCCGTGGTAGGACGCCAGGCGGTGCGGTTCTTCAAAGAGCAGGACGAACAAACCGCAGTGGTTCGCTTCTATCCATTGCGGGTAGGCGATCTCCTCAGGCGCGTGCTCGAAGAAGTAATCCTGCAGCGCACTGGTGCCGGTCTTGTGCATGCCAGCGTGGATCACAATT
>JBIKOF010000039.1:0-8855 GCA_044358205.1 Gammaproteobacteria bacterium
GGTACAGGCCGCAGGTTTCATGGTGCTCAAATCCCCCGATATTCCGTCTTTGCTGGTAGAGACGGCATACATCTCGAATCCATCCGAAGAGCAGATGCTGCGTGATCAGCGTTTCCGCGGCCGGATGGCCGGCGCGATCAAGGAAGGTGTGAAAGCATTCTTTCAGGGCCGCACATTGCCGGGCCAACGCTATGCCCAGATGCGCAGGCATATGGTGAGCCAGGGCGATACCCTGTCCCGAATCGCGGCGCGCTACGACGTGAGTACCAGTCAGATTCTGGCGGCCAACAACCGGCGCGACCCCACGGTTCGGCTGGGTGAGGTTCTGCGTATTCCCTGAGGCGTAAGCACGCCCGCTACACTAGGCCGATGACCACGCCACGCCCCATCAAGGCCTTGCCCGATGTTCTCATCAACCAGATCGCGGCGGGTGAGGTGGTCGAGCGACCTGCCTCGATAGCCAAGGAGCTCATCGAAAATGCGCTCGACGCGGGTGCGCGAACCCTGCGCATCGAAATCCGCGACGGTGGCATCGCGCTGCTTTCAATAGCGGATGATGGCCATGGGATCCCGCGTGATGAGCTGTTACTCGCCCTGACCCGTCATTGCACCAGCAAGATCAGCAGCGCCGAAGATCTGGAGGCCATTCGCACCCTCGGTTTTCGGGGCGAGGCACTGGCGAGCATCGCAGCAGTGGCCCAGTTGAGTCTGGCCTCCCGCCGTACAGATGCCGACCATGGATGGCGCGTGGAATCGTTGCCGGGGCAAAGGATCGGACTGCCTGAGCCAGCACCCCGCGGCCCCGGGACCACGGTGACGGTGCGCGGTCTGTTTGCAACTCTGCCCGCGCGGCGGCAATTTCTGCGCCGGCCGGTCACCGAGACCCTGGTCATCCAGCAACTCATCCGCGGGCTCGCGTTCTGTCAGCCCGACGTCGCGTTCCATCTTTCCTTCGATGACAAACGCCACTGGCAGGCGCCCGCGGCGCACGATGAGCACAGCGCTGCCCAGCGCTGGCGCGCCGTGTTTGGCGCCGAATTTGCCCGCGAGGCGCGATTCGTCGATGCGCGTGCGGCCGGGATGCGGGTGTTTGGTTGGGTGGGACCGGCGCCACTGGCCAAGGCACAGTCGGAGCTGCAATTACTGGCCGTGAACGGCAGGCTTGTACGCGACCGTCAGGTCGCCCACGGTGTGCGGCTCGCCTTCGGCGACAGCATTCCTGCGGGTCGGCATCCCTGTTACGCGTTGCACCTCGAACTCGACCCTGCCGATGTCGACGTCAACGTTCATCCCGGCAAGACCGAGGTGCGTTTCAAGCGTCTGCGGGAAGCCCACGATCTGGTGTTTTCCGTGGTCCGTCAGGCGCTGGAGGAAATTCCGGGAAAAAGTGAAAGTCGATCGGAGCCCGGCGCTGTGCTCGACACGCCCGACGCAATGCCCGTCACCGGTGCATGGGGTGTTGCCGAGCCTGCGCCGAGCCGCGCGCCGAGAGCCCCCTTTGCCAACCAGCCCCGTCCCGCGATGCCATCGACCGGCGTAGCCCTGGAGTCTCCGGCCGACGACCGTTGGATTTTGCTCGGCCAGCGTTTTCTCGTGAACTCGTCCGCCGAAGGCTTGCAGATCTTCGATTTGGCGGGACTGTTGCGGGAAATGCTTGCGGCTGGTGCGCCCGCGGTGGGTGAGAGGCTGACCTTCCCGGTACAGGTCCCCGCACCGCCGGGTGCGACCCTGAGCCTCATATTGGCAGAGCTGAATGACTGCGGCTGCGAATTCACGCAGATCGCACCCCAGCATTGGGCACTGCGCCGATTGCCAGCCGGGTTACCGCCCACGGATGCCGAGCGCGTTGTTGCGGCCCTGCTGGCGGAGCCTGATTTCCCGCACGCGCCGCGCGTGGCACTCATCCGGGCGCTGGTCCGTGGGCTCGACATTCCATCTCACGGGGTGCCCACGACCTGGCTTGAGGCATGGATTGCGCGTCGACCGGATCTCGATTTCGCGGCGTATCGGCGACGTCTGGGCCTGAATGACCTGGCCGAGTTTTTCGACCGTTCCCGATCATGAGCGAGGGGTCTGGGCTGCCCGCGATTTGCCTGATGGGCCCAACGGGTTCCGGTAAGACCGATGCGGCGCTCTCGCTTGCCGCGCATTATCCCTGCGAGATTGTCAGCGTGGACTCGGCGCAGGTTTATCGCGGACTCGACATTGGCACCGCAAAACCCGATCCGGGACAGCGCCGGGCCGTGCCGCACCACCTGATCGATCTGTGCGACCCGGCGGATGCCTACTCCGCGGCGCGATTTGCCGAGGATGCCTTGCGTGTCGTAGCGGCCATCCGCGCGCGTGGCCGGATCCCGCTGCTGGTGGGTGGGACCGGACTTTATTTCCGGGCGTTGGAAGAAGGCCTGTCACCCATGCCGTCGGCAGACCCCGCGCTGCGCGCCCGCTTGCAGGCCGAACTCAGCGAGCGCGGAAGCGCGGTTCTGCATGCCCAATTGCAAGCGGTGGACCCGGCGGCGGCCGCGCGCATTCACCCAAATGATCCACAGCGTATCCTGCGTGCGCTGGAGGTGTACCTGACGGTCGGAGTTCCGATATCGGCCCTGCAAGCCACCAAACCCATTGCCCCGCTTACCGGCTGTATCCACTGGATTCTGGCCCCGGCCAGCCGTCCGGAGTTGCACGCAAGGCTCGCCAGTCGTTTCGCGGTGATGCTGGAGCGGGGGCTTATAAACGAGGTGGCGGGGCTGCGGGCGAGGGGCGATCTCGATCTGGACCGACCCGCCATGCGGGCCGTCGGCTATCGCGCCGTCTGGCGTTTTCTGGAAGGTGAACTGGGCCGGCCAGCCATGGTCGATGAAGCGGTGGCGGCAACACGCCAACTGGCCAAGCGGCAGTTCACCTGGTTTCGGCGGGTGGAGAACGCCGTGTGGTGGGATTCGGCCGCACCGGACCTGCATTCGCGGCTTCAGCTGGCCCTCGGCGCGTGTACGCCGCGCGGGCTCTAGAATGGGGCACGGTATATACTCGAACCCGTATGGCCGAAGTTGCTGTACCTGCGACCGGATAGGGGGTGTACACCCCTGAGCGTCAGCCCACTCGTTCATCTGGCAGGATGCCGGGTTTGAAGCGAGGCGGTTCTGGTCCTCAACATAACAAGAAGGAGATCCGTCATGAGCAAAGGACAATCGCTGCAGGAACCTTACCTGAACGCGTTGCGCAAGGAGCGCATCCCCGTATCGATTTACCTGGTAAACGGCATCAAGTTGCAGGGCCAGATCGAATCTTTCGACCAGTTCGTCATTCTCCTGAAGAATTCCGTCAGTCAGATGGTCTACAAACACGCCATCTCGACCGTGGTGCCGGCGCGCAACGTCAAATTGCCGCGGGCGGACGGCGAGATCGACGGCGAGGACGAGGAATGATTTCGGCGCGGGAGACCACAGCACTTGTTTGACCGACCGCAGGGCGGAGAGCGCGCCGTTCTCGTGCATGTGGAGCTTCCGTCTCCGGCGGCGCCGGGCGACCGCCACGAATTCCACGAACTCGCCCGCTCTGCGGGCGTGACCGCCGTGGCCGCCATTGAAGCCAAGCGCGACAAACCTGACCCCCGCTACTTCGTGGGGGAGGGTAAGGCCAATGAAATCAAGGACCGGGTTGCAGAGACTGGGTCCGAGGTCGTGCTTTTTGACCGCCGTCTGAGTCCGGCTCAGGAACGTAATCTGGAACGTCTGTTCAGTTGCCGGGTACTCGACCGCACCGGCGTCATTCTGGATATCTTCGCGCAGCGGGCGCGTTCCTTCGAGGGCAAGCTACAGGTGGAAATGGCCCAGCTCACCCACCTTTCGACACGACTCGTCCGCGGTTGGACCCACCTCGAGCGACAGCGCGGCGGGATTGGTTTGCGTGGTCCCGGTGAAACCCAGCTCGAAACCGACCGTCGCCTCATCGGACGCCGAATCAAGCAGCTGGGGGAACACCTCGACAAGGTTCGACGGCAGCGGGCTGAGGGGACGCGCGCGCGCAAACGCGCAGCCTTGTCCACTGCCGCGCTCGTGGGCTACACCAATGCGGGCAAATCCACTTTGTTCAATCGCTTGACGACCAGCGAGACCTACGCGGCAGACCAATTGTTCGCCACGCTCGACACTACTCTGCGCCGCATGAACGTGCGCGGAGAGCACCCGGTGCTGGTGAGCGACACCGTAGGTTTCATCCGCGATTTACCGCCCGAACTCATTGCTGCGTTTCAGGCTACCCTCGACGAAACGAAGGACGCCACATTGCTCCTGCATGTGATGGATGCGAGTGCCGACGATCTCGATCTGCGGCGCGACGAAGTGCGGGCCGTTCTCGCGCGCATCGGCGCCGAGTCCACGCCGGTTATCGAGGTGTACAACAAGATCGACCTCTGCCCGAATGCAGAACCTCGCATCGAGCCCGCGCAGGATGGGCAACCGGCCCGCGTCTGGGTTTCGGCCTCAGCAGATCTTGGGCTCGACCTGCTCAGGGATGCCGTATCCGCGCATCTCGATCTGGCGAAGCAGCGGCGTCGCGTGGAGATCCCTGCGCACGCGGGACGTCTGCGGGCCCAGCTCTATGCCAGTGGTGCAGTGTTGGCGGAAGAAGTGCTGGAGGAAGGAGGCTGGGCTTTAGACGTGACCGTGTCGGACGCACGCTGGTCGCGAATGCTTGCCGCTGAACCCGCCGCGCGTTGAACAGACTCGACCGAGTGCCTACAATCGATAGTCCTCACGCGCTGTCACTCTCAAAGAAAAGGTAAATTATTTAATGGGTTGGAACGAACCTGATAACGGCAATCGCGACCCGTGGGGTGGCCGGCGTAATGACCAAGGGCCTCCCGATCTCGATGAGGTCGTCCGCCGACTCCAGGAGCGCTTGGGAACCTTGTTCGGGCGACGCGGCCGGCGACCCGCGGGCGGCGAGCGCGGACCCACACCGCCGCCAGCATCCACCTGGATCATTCTGGTTGGTCTGCTGGTCGCGGGCCTGCTCTATGAAATGTTCTGGCGTATCGACTCGGCAGAGCGAGGCGTGGTGATGCGCTTCGGCAAGTACGTGACCACCCTCCAGCCAGGTCCTCACTTCAGATTCCCGCGCCCCATCGAGCGAGTGATCAAGCTCAATGTGGAGCAAATCCGGGGTTTCTCGGTCACCGCCACGATGCTCACCAAGGACGAAAACATCGCCCAACTCGAACTGGCGGTGCAGTACCGGATCAAGGACGAATTCAAATACCTGTTGCGCATCGCAGATCCGGACCAGACGGTGCAGCGCGCGGCGGAAAGCGCCATCCGGGAAACCATTGGTGGCAACACCTTTGACTTCGTGATCAACGAAGGCCGTGCCCAGGTCGCAGCCGATGCTGGCCGGCTGATGCAAGAGATGCTCGACGCCTACGAAAGTGGCATTGAGGTCACCAGCGTCAACATGCTCAGCGCGACTGCACCGGAGGATGTCAAATCGTCTTTCGACGATGCGATAAAGTCGCGCGAAGACAAGCAGCGCAAAATCAACGAAGCCGAGGCCTATCGCAACGAGAATATCGAGCGTGCGGAAGGCGAGGCGGCGCGCATTCGCCTGGAAGCCGAAGCGTACAAGGCGCAGGTCGTCTCGCGTGCTGAAGGTGAAGCCAAGCGCTTTGAAGAATTGCTCACGGCCTACGAGAAGGCGCCACAGGTCACCCGCCAGCGCCTCTACATCGAAACCATAGAGAAGGTGCTCGCCGGCAGTAGCAAGGTGCTCAGCGAACAGGACGGGTCGGGCAATGTGACCTATCTGCCGCTCGATAAGCTGCTCGAAGGCCGCGCATCCGGGGTGGCGGCAGCCAGCGGTCCCGCTCGACAAGGTGCCGAGGTCGCCGATCCCGATGTCTACGACGCGCGTGAAGCGCCCGATGAGGCCGCGCTAGCGCGCCTGCGCGAGAGCAGCCGCATGAGGGGGACCCGCTAATGTTGCCAAGAATTCTGCTGGTGGCACTGGTTGCCCTGATCGGCGCCTCTGCCTGCATGTTCCGGGTGTTCGAGGCGGAGAAGGTCATCCTTTTCCAGCTTGGGGAAATCAAGCGCGCCGACTACACCCCGGGGCTACACTTCATGATTCCGTTCTATCAGAACGTGGCGCGTTTCGATGCCCGGCTGCAGACGATCGAATTCGAACCCCAGCGCTTCCTGACCGGCGAAAAAAAGGATGTCATCGTCGACTCCTTCGTCCGCTGGAAAATCAAGGATGTGGTTCGCTTCTATCTTGCCGCAGGCGGCGATCCCAGGCGGGCCCAGATCCTCGTATATCAGAAGGTGAACGATGGTCTGCGTAACGAGTTCGGCAAACGCACCCTGCAGGAAGTAGTTGCGGGCGATCGTGGGGCCATTCGGGGAATCGTCACCGGTACGAAAGATTTGGGTGAGGAACTCGGCATCGAAATCGTAGACGTTCGCCTGAAGCGAATCGATCTGCCGACGGAGGTCAACAACTCGGTTTACGAACGAATGCGCTCGGAACGCGCACGAGTGGCGCGCCAGAATCGCGCGAGCGGTGAACGAGAGGCAACCACTATCCGTGCCGATGCAGACCGACAACGCACCGTTATCAGCGCACGCGCCTACCGGGATGCTGAAATCCTGCGCGGCGAGGGGGACGCCACGGCCGCCGCTATTTATGCGTCGGCGTATGGGCGCGATCCAGAGTTTTATGCCTTTCACCGCAGTCTCAACGCCTACCGGGAAAGTTTTGCCGGACAAAAGGACCTGATGCTGCTGAAGCCCGACTCGGAATTCTTCCGCTACTTCAGGAGTCCTGGGCCGCGCTAAGCTCGGCGGGGATTTCGGGTGCCCGGAGGCGCCAGCCGATGTGGGATGACTTGTGGGCGGCGCTCGCGCTGTGGCTTGTATTCGAGGGCATGCTGCCTTTTCTCAGCCCCGCCCGATGGCGGGAGGCAATGCTGGCGCTGGCCGACGTGAACGACCGGGGCCTGCGCCTCTGCGGTCTGGCGTCCATGGCCATGGGCCTGGTGCTGCTGTTCTACGTGAGGTCATGATGCCAATGTCTGAAGGTCGCTGGCTGCTGCCGGATGGCGTGGATGAGCACCTGCCACCGGAGGCCACCCGCATGGAGTGGCTGCGTGGCTTGACGCTCGATCTGTTCCAGCAATGGGGTTACCGGCTTTGCATGCCCCCGCTGGTCGAGTTTCTGGACTCACTGCTTTCTGGCGTGGGTGAAGATCTCGAAACCCAGACCTTCAAGCTGACCGACCAGATCAGCGGGCGGCTCCTCGGGATCCCGGCGGATATCACACCGCAAATCGCGCGTATCGATGCCCATCGACTGGTGGTCGCCGGCCCACAGCGATTGTGTTATCTCGGCCCCATCCTGCATACCCTGCCAGAGAAGTTCGCGGGCTCACGGAATCCACTGCAGGTGGGTGCCGAGCTCTACGGTCACGCCGGCATCGAGGCTGATGCTGAAATTCAGAACCTGATGCTGGAATTGCTTCATCTGCTTGGCATCACGGATGTCACGCTGGAGCTGTGTCACATGGCCATTTTCCGGGAGCTCAGTGCGGCCGCCGGGCTGGATGTCACGCAGGATGCTGCGCTGCTGGATGGACTGTTGCGCAAGGATCGCAGTGAGGTCATCGCCGTGCTTCGCGAAGCGGGCGTGGCATCCGGGCTGGCCGCCATGTTCCGAGCACTTCTGTCCCTGAATGGCGGGCCGGAAGTGGTCGACGCAGCCCGGCGCGAACTGGTCGGTGCTCCTCCAGGAGTGCTGAAGGCGGTGGATGACCTGAGCGCGCTCACCGCGCAAATTGGCCAGCGGGTGCCTGGGACCGATATCCATCTCGACCTCGCAGAGCTGCGTGGCTACCACTACCACACGGGGCTCATGTTCGCCGCCTACACGCCCACCCTCGGGCGAGCACTCGCGTGGGGTGGACGATACGACAATGTGGGTGCGGCGTTCGGACGTCCGCGACCCGCGACCGGCTTCAGCGCCGACATGAAACTGCTTGCGGCACTCAGCCCCCGCAGTCGTGATGAACCCACGGCCGTGTTTGCGCCCGCGGGGCATGAGCCGGCGCTGCTCGCGGAAATCGCGCGCCTGCGAGCGGCCGGACATCGGGTGGTGCAAGCGCTGCCCGGACAGGCAGGCGGGGCCATGGAGGCGGACTGTACGCAGTGCCTCCAACAGGACGGCCCCCATTGGCGGCTCGCGCCGCTGTGACAACATTCGCGGCCCACGGCTCTGCCACTACAATGGGTCTTCAGAAAAACGCCAATCCAGGTTTCGGGGAACAGTCTTGAGCAAATCGGTGGTGGTGATCGGCGCCCAATGGGGCGACGAAGGCAAGGGCAAGGTGGTGGACATGCTCACCGAGCATGTGGCTGCCGTGGTCAGGTTTCAGGGTGGGCATAACGCGGGTCACACCGTCGTTATTGACGGGGTGAAGACCATCCTGCACCTCATTCCGTCCGGAATCCTGCACGAAGGTGTTCGCTGTCTCATCGGCAACGGGGTGGTGGTTTCGCCCGCGGCTTTGATGGACGAGATCCACATGCTTGAATCACGCGGGGTACCCGCACGCGAACGCATGCAGGTCAGTCCGGCGGCCACGCTCATTCTGCCTTACCACGCAGCGCTTGATCAGGCGCGGGAAAAAGCGCGCGGGGCCCAGGCCATTGGCACCACGGGCCGAGGTATCGGTCCAGCCTACGAAGACAAGGTGGCGCGGCGCGCCTTGCGCGTAGACGACCTCCGCTACCGCGAACGCTTTGCTGCCAAGCTGGGCGAAGTCCTCGACTTTCACAACTTTGTGCTTGCGCAGTACTACCGCGCCG
>JBIKOF010000466.1:0-2534 GCA_044358205.1 Gammaproteobacteria bacterium
CTGCGGGCAGTAACCTCGGTACAGTGTTCGAGGCCTTTGTCAGTGCGCAGGCGCTGGGGCTCGACGCCGACAACCTGCTGCAGGATGGCCGGGCGGCCTGCCTTGTCCGAGAGGTACAGGCATTCGATGGTCTTACTCGCCGACGTTTCCTGCATGAAGCCTATGAGCGTCATTATCGGGATCACATCCTCGACAGTTTGTTAGCCCACCGGGAGCATCGGCCTCCCGTGCCGTCGCGCCCATGCTTTGCAGCAGTTTTCTGCATGGACGAGCGTGAAGAGTCCACCCGCCGACATTTGGAAGAAGTGGCGCCCGAGGTCACGACATACGGTTTCGCCGGTTTCTTTGGCGTCCCGATGGCCTATCTGGGGATCGATGACATTCGGCCGCGCCCGCTGTGTCCCATCGTGGTGACACCGGGGCATCTGGTGGAGGAGATCCCACTCGATCCCGCGCTTGCAGAACGTTATCGCCAGGCGCGCAAGCGCCTCGGCAAAACCGGTGATTTTGCCCGCACCAGCCGTCACGCGCTGTTGCGCGGCGGCGCCTGGGCGCTTCTGGTTGGCACTCTGAAGCTGATCCCGCTGCTGGGCGTGAGCTTGTTTCCGCGACATTTCCATCGGCTCACCCACCATCTTTCGCACGCCGGAACGGATCGCCCGGACTCCCGCTTGGCGATCGAGTTTCAGGGAGCGATCGATGAGGCGAGTGGCTTGCGCAAAGGATTTACGGTCGAGGAAATGGTCGGAATCGTAGCTGGCGTGCTGAATACCATGGGGTTGGTTCGCAATTTTCCGCCAATCGTTCTTTTTGTGGGGCACGGTTCATCCAGCCTGAACAACCCGCACGAAGCAGCCCACGATTGTGGCGCCACCGGGGGTGGGCGAGGAGGCCCGAACGCGCGGGCCTTCGCTGCCATGGCGAATCATTCTGAAGTCCGTGCGCAACTCCAGACGCGCGGGATCAGTATCCCCGAGACAACCTGGTTCCTCGGCGGATATCACAACACCTGCGACGATGCGATGGATTACTTCGACCTTGCAGAAGTCCCAGCTGCACTTTCGACGGCGCTCGGCGAACTGCAACAAACGATGGCGCGCGCCTGTCGTAATGAGGCGCATGAACGCTGCCGTCGCTTCGAATCCACTCCGACTGATCTGCGGCTTGAAGATGCATTGTTTCATGCGGAAGAGCACGCCAACGATCTCGCACAGCCTCGCCCTGAGTACGGTCACGCCACCAATGCGGTGTGCATCATCGGCCGGCGGCGGCTCACGCGAGGACTTTATCTGGATCGACGCGCATTCCTGATCTCCTACGACCCGGATGGGGATCCAACGGGTGACGCCCTTGGCAACCTGCTCGCAGCGGCAGGTCCCGTGGGTGCAGGGATCAGCCTTGAGTATTACTTCAGCTTCATCGACCCGCGTGGCTACGGCTGTGGGACCAAGCTGCCGCACAACGTCACCGGCCTCATCGGCGTGATGGATGGGCATGCTTCAGATCTGCGCACCGGTCTGCCTTGGCAGATGGTCGAAATCCATGAACCCATGCGACTCCTGTTGGTGGTGGAGGCGACGCCGGAGCAGCTGGTCCGGATCGTGGAAACCCGCGAGGTGGTTGCAACCCTGGTCCTGAAGGGCTGGATACAGGTCGCCAGCCTCGATCCGCTTACCGGCGATATATCCGTGTTCGAGGACGGGCGTTTCGTGCCTTATCAACCGCACGTTACAGCGCTCGCAGTGCGGGCCTCTTCAATCGCTCACTATGCCGGACATCGCGAGCACCTGCCCTGTGCCCATATCGAGCGGGAGGTCGGGCATGCTGTCTGAGGCTCAAAACACATGGATGCTACAGATCGTGCCGCTGGCGCCGCTCTTGCCGCTGCTTGGCGCTCTGCTCATTCTGCTGCCGCGTCTGTTTACGCTGGAACGCAGCGAGGGCTACACCTTTTCAGTCACGCTGGGTGTGTTGCTGGGGGCTAGTCTGGCCTGCTTTGCGGGAGGCTTCGCCCTTATTGCCGGCGAGCACACGCTGCTGACGCTGTTGGTAGGGCGTTGGTTCGCTGTCGGGGACGACGTCTTCGACGTCACTCTAGTGGTGGACAAGGTGGCGGTGGGCTACGGCGGATTCTGTTTTCTGGTGCTGAGTCTGGTGGCTGTTTTCTCGCGGCGGTATGTTCATCGCGAACCGGGATTTCACCGCTTCCACGCCTTGCTATGCCTGTTCGCGGGTGGACTTGCGATCGTGGCCTTTGCAGGACAGCTGGAGATCCTGATTCTGGGGTGGGAGCTCGTCGGTGTGAGCTCGGTGTTGCTGATAGCGTTTTTCAATGCGCGCCCAATGCCTGTGCGCAACGCCCTGCGGGCCTTCGTGACCTATCGCCTGTGCGATACAGGCCTCATCGTTGCCGCACTGTGCCTGCATGCCGCCGGCGCTGGGCACGCCGCACAGTGGCCCCTCGCAGACGTACAGCATCCGACACCGCTGCTTGCCATTTGCGCACTGGGTCTGATTTTGGCTGCCATGGGGAA
>JBIKOF010000040.1:0-8853 GCA_044358205.1 Gammaproteobacteria bacterium
ACCGGTCTGACGGTCACCGATGATGAGCTCACGCTGTCCTCGACCCACGGGCACCATGGCGTCAATCGACTTCAGGCCGGTTTGTACGGGCTCTGACACCGATTTACGCCAAATCACGCCGGGCGCGATCTTCTCGATGGGGGAGCTGAGCGCGGTGTCGACCGGACCCTTGCCATCGATTGGTTGACCCAGTGCATTGACCACCCGGCCCAGCAGGGCTTCACCCACCGGCACTTCCAGGATGCGCTTCGTGCAGCGCACGACATCGCCCTCGCGGATGTGCTGATACTCACCCATGATGACCGCGCCAACCGAGTCCTGCTCGAGGTTCAGCGCCAGCCCGAAGGTGTTGCCGGGGAACTCGATCATTTCGCCCGCCATCACGTCCGAGAGGCCGTGAATGCGCGCAATACCGTCCGAGAGGCTGACGACGGTGCCCTCGGTGCGAGCCTCGGTCGCCAGATCGAACTCCTGAATCTTCTTCTTGATGAGTTCGCTGATTTCAGTAGCGCTGATTTGCATGCGATGTCCTCGTTCCTGCCGATAGCGCGCGGCTCATTACCGCGCGCCGCTCTGGCTCATTTCCAATTAAAGAGGTTGGCCAACTGGCCCAGCCCGCCACGCACGGAGAGGTCGAACACGGTATCGCCCACCCGCACCACTGCGCCCCCGATGAGCGTCTGGTCGATGCGTTGGCGAACTCGGACCTCCCGGCCTATCCGACGGGCGACGGCGGCGGCAATCCTCTGCTCCTGTTCGGATGTCAGGGGGAACGCCGTCACGATTTCGGCAGTCGCGAAGTTCTCTGCCTCCGCGCGCTGGCGCTCGAAAAGCTCAGCAATCTCACCGACGATGCCG
Organism: Gammaproteobacteria bacterium; assembly: GCA_044358205.1. GTDB lineage: Bacteria > Pseudomonadota > Gammaproteobacteria > CAIKBL01. The sequence goes on from JBIKOF010000040.1 coordinate 859, forward strand.
AGCCTATGCGAGGCTTCCAGAACCTTGATGAAGTTTCGGAATGTCGCTGAGTAGCGCTCGCCACCGATATCGATCAGCGCCTCGACCAGCCGTTTGCTCCCGACCCTGGGATCGTTGATCAGTCGATGCATGTCTGCATCGCTGACCACTGCGGCAAGGAACTGCAGCGCCTCGGACCACGGACCCATTGTTCCTTCGTCGCGTGCCTGCTCGTAGGCAGCTTGTGCGTAAGGTCGGGCGAGCGTGAGGTTTTCCTGCATCTTGGGTGCCTCGGTTGGGTCAGAGCCTGGCGCCCAATTTTTCGAGCACCTCGCTGTGACGAGACTGATCGATTTCCCGCATCAGAACCTGTTCTGCACCCGCCAGGGCCAGTGCGGCAACTTGAGTGCGGAGGGCTTCCCGGGCCTGCTGGATTTCCAGCCCGATCGCCGACTGTGCGGCTGCGATCTGGCGTTCACCCTCTGCCTTGGCCGTCACGCGGGCCTGCTCCACCATGTCGTCGGCACGCTTTTGGGCGGCCGCCACCATTTCCTGGCTTTGCTGCCTTGCGCCATTCAGCACTTCCTGGGCGCGACTCTGCGCCTGAGCAAGCTGCTGCTGGCCCTGATCTGCGGCGGCGAGCCCGTCTGCAATTTTCTTCTGACGCTCTTCCACCGCCTTCATGAGCGGTGGCCACACAAATCGCGCGGTGAACCAGATAAAAATCGCGAACGAGAGCGCCTGCGAGATCAACGTGAAATTGATATTCATCGTTGCGTTTCCCCGTCGCTGGTGTCAGATGCCTGTCGTCTTAGCCGGCAACAGCCGCAAGCAACGGATTGCCAAAGGCAAACAGCATCGCGATACCGACCGCAATAATGAACGAGGCGTCGATGAGGCCGAGGAGCAGGAACACCTTGGCTTGCAGCTGGGGAATCAGCTCAGGCTGGCGTGCCGCACCTTCGAGAAAACGCGAGCACATCAGGCCCACGCCAATACAGGCACCGAGCGCGCCCAGGCCGATCATGATCCCGATACCGATACCGGTATGGGCCTGGATCATCGCCAGAAACTGTAATTTCTCCATTTGCCTTTCCTTTCTTGAGTACGCAGAACGTTGGGTCGAAGCGGAATTGCCTCAGTGGCCTTCGTGAGCCATCGCGATATAGACGATGGTCAACATCATAAAGATGAATGCCTGCAGGCCGACGATGAGGATGTGGAAGATAGCCCATCCTGCCGACAGGATGCCGCCGAAGATAGTGCCCGCCACGCCGGTGGCAGCCCACAGGCCCAGCAGCATGAAAATGATTTCACCGGCGTAGATGTTGCCGTAGAGACGCAAGCTGTGGGAAAGCGGTTTGGAAATGTATTCAACGAGGTTGAAGATGAAATTGAAGGGCCAAAGAATCGGATTTCCGCCGAAAGGCGCGCAGAAAAGCTCGTGGATAAACCCACCCACGCCCTTCACCTTGATGGCAAAGAAAATCATGAGGACCCACACGCTCAGTGCCAGCGCGAAGGTCGTGTTGACGTCTGCGGTGGGGACTGAGCGCCAGTATTCGAAGCCAAGCGGCTTGTAGACCAGTTCCGCCATCAGATCGATGGGCAGGAAATCCATGGCGTTCATCAGGAAAACCCACACGAATACCGTGAGGGCTAACGGCGCGATGAAGCGAATATCACCGTGAAAGATGCTGCGGGCTTGGTCGTTGACGAAATCAACAATGAGTTCCACCGCGGCCTGTCGCTTGCTAGGAACGCCCGCTGTGGCGCCACGCACGACAAGATGGAGGAACCCGAAGGTGAGAATGCCGAGAATGGCAGACGTCACGATGGTGTCGAGGTGGTAGTTCCAGAAAGGGGTTTCACCCGTCTTCACCAGAAAGCTCAGGTGATGCTGGATGTATCCGGTTGGCGTCAGCGCGTGTTCTGCGGACATGCTGGTCTACACTGTGTCTTTCGTTAAATCCATGACTGGTGGAAGTTCATTCCACCGCCCGCCCGTCCGAGGGCCTCTCAAATATTGCGCGTGAACCACACAGCCAGCCATTGACCTTTCAAAGCGAGAAATATTCCCGCCAGAATTCCGGGCCAAACCGCGGCTTCACCGAGTGCGCGAACAGCGCCTACAAGCAGCGCAATGCTTGCTGCCAATTTCAGGCCTTCTCCGGCAAGGAAGACACCCACCCCGAGCACCCGAACGACCCGGGCTCTGGCCCAGAGGTAGGCGGCGAGGGCCGCGTTGGGTAACCAGAGAGCAAATCCGCCCGCCAGTACCGACTGCGCGCAATCCCATCCAAAGTAACTGCCTACGATAGCCCCTGCGACGACGGCCGCGCCCTGAGTGGAGAGCGTCACAACCAGTGCCGGGCCGAAGGCCACACGCCTCATGGAGATTCTCCCGGCGGCGCCTTATTTGCAGTGCAATATAACAAAGGCGTCGGATTGTAGTGAGATCTGTTTGCACGCGTCAAATGCTCAGAATCACCTCACGTCCGGGAAGCCCGCGAGTCGCGATCCAGATCAATTATTCAGCGTATGTGGGCCAGAATCCCGTCAAGCTCCTCGAGGGAGTTGTAAGAAATCAGAACCTGGCCGCGGCCCCTGCGGTTGTGCTTGATTGCCACGCGCGTGCCCAGTCGTTCTCCGAGATCCTGTTCCAGCTTGCGAGTGTCCGGGTCGATCGATTTTTTTACGGTATCTGGCGGCGGAACGCCTTCCAGAATCTTGCGGACAAGCCCCTCTGTCGCCCGCACCGACAAAGCCCGTTCCGCTACCAGCGCAGCCAGACGCGACTGCTCTGGCCCCCGAACGGCCAGTAACGCGCGAGCATGCCCCATTTCCAGAGCCCCTTCTTCGAGCAGCCGGCGGGCCTCCGGACCCAACTCCAACAGCCGCAGCAGATTGGAGACCGCGGCCCGTGACCGTCCGATGGCCTCGGCGACTTCCTGATGCGTCATCCCGAACTCTGATAAGAGCCGTTGCAACGCCTGCGCCTCCTCCAGGGGATGCAATTGTTCTCGCTGGATATTCTCAATGAGCGCGATGCTCATCACGGTGCGGTCAGGGATATTGCGGACGATGGCAGGGATCTCTGACAGGCCCGCCAGCTGCGCTGCGCGCCAGCGTCGCTCGCCTGCGATCAACTCATATCGGCCACCGTCGCCCAGACTCCGCACCACCACCGGCTGGACGATACCCTGGGCCCGAATGGACTCCGCCAGCTCCTCGAGCGCCTCCTGGCGGAGCGTCAGTCGTGGCTGAAAACGTCCACGCTGGATAAGGTCCACCGGCAAGGTGCGCAGCGCATCTGGAGTATTCGTCTCTTCAACCTGAGGCTTGTCCGCTCCAACACCCAGCAAGGCATCGAGGCCGCGACCGAGTCCGCGCTTGCGGTTCATGAGGTGTGGTCTCCGCGATTCGAATCAAATGACCGGGTTTGCCAGCCGGGCGTCCTCGCGCCGGAGCATTTCCCCTGCGAGTGCCAGATAGGCCATCGCGCCACTCGATGACTTGTCATAGAGCAACGCCGGCAATCCATGGCTCGGGGCCTCCGCCAAGCGCACATTACGAGGGATGACGGTGTGATAAACCTTGTCTCCGAAGTGCTCCAGAAGTTGCTGCGAGACCTGATTGGCAAGATTGTTCCGAGGATCGAACATGGTGCGCAGAAAACCCTCGATATGCAGTCGCGGATTGAGAATCCGCCGGATTTTCTCGATGGTCTCCACCAGCGCGGAAATACCCTCCAGGGCGAAGTATTCACATTGGGTCGGGACGATGACCGCCTCGGCCGCAACCAAGGCATTCACCGTCAACATGTTTAGCGCAGGTGGGCAGTCGATAAGTATGTACGCGTACTGGTCCTGGACGGCTTCCAACGCCATCTTCAGGCGCAATTCCCGCCCAAGCTCCTCGAGCAGCCCAACTTCGGCCCCGGTCAGGTCGCCATTGGCGGGAACAACATCGTAACCTGCCTCTTCGGCCCGGCAACGTGCAGCCTCGACGGTCAGCCCATTGAGCAGTACGTCATAGGTCGAGTGCGTCAGGCGATGTTTGTCGATACCACTGCCCATCGTGGCGTTGCCTTGCGGATCCAGGTCTACGAGCAGGACTGTCCGCCGGGTCGCGGCCAGAGACGCGGCCAGATTTACGCTGGTGGTGGTCTTTCCGACCCCCCCTTTTTGGTTAGCGATGGCGAAAACCTTGGCCATGGGAATCCTGGGCTTTTCAGGGGGAGTCCGAGCGGGTCGACCTTCCGGCCGACGCGGGGCCGGATTATGGCACAAAGGCCCGTATGCCGCGGTCAGTGGCAATGGATGATGACAAGGTGTCTCCGCGACCAACCGGGCACGGTCAGGAGCTGACTCTGCACGGCAAAGCCCTGAGCCTCCACTTCGGCAAGCTCTGATTTAGGCAGCTCGCCCTTCATGGCCAGCAGGCGCAGGCCCGGTCGCTGCAGGTGGCGGGTCGCTACGATGAAATCCGGCAGTGAGGAAAACGCGCGGCAGATCAGGGTGTCGATCGGACGCGCAGGGCTCCACGCTTCAACCCGCGCTGTGTGCACGTTCACATTGGTGAGCTTCAGCTCGATCCGAACCTGCTGCAGAAAACGGGCCCGCTTGCCGCGTGGTTCGACCAGCGCCACATGGATGTCTGGGCGCAAGATGGCCACCACCAATCCGGGCAGGCCGGAGCCACTGCCGATGTCAGCCAGTGCCCCCTCGCCCAGGAAGGGCAGGACCGAGAGACAATCCGACAGATGCTCGTCGATGAACGTATCCGGATCGGCCGCCCCGGTGAGGTTGGCGATGCGCTGCCAGCGAAAGACGAGTTCGACGTAGCGCGCGAGTGCTGCCACGGACTCCGGCGCAAGCGCCACCCCAAGGTCCCTGCCGAGCGACGCAATGCGCGCCGTGCTCACGCGACATCCTGCGACTGGGTCTCCCGTGGTGGCTGCCGTTTCAGATGGACCAGCAACAGTGAAACCGCGGCCGGAGTCACCCCCGAGATACGCGCGGCCTGCCCCAGCGTGGTTGGCCGATGCTCGCTGAGCTTGGCGATGACTTCGTTGGACAAGCCGCGAACTGCGCGATAGTCCAAGGACAGCGGCAGAAGCGTCTCTTCGTGGCGCCGGGCCTTTGCGATTTCCTCATCCTGACGGGCGAAATAGCCGTTATAGCGGGCGTGGATCTCGAGTTGCTCGATGACCGCCGGATCATCCACGCTGGGTCCGGCGCCGGGGAGCGTCATCAGTGCCGGATAGTCCACCTCGGGTCGCCTCAGCAAATCGGCGAGGCTTTGTTCCTTGCGCAGTCCCTGCCCCAGCACCGGGAGGGCGAGCGCCTCGGGCAACCGCTCCGGCGTCATCCAGGTGGACTCCAGCCGCCGTTGCTCGGCGTCGAAAGACTTTTGCTTGCGACAGAATTGCGCCCAGCGCGCATCATCCACGAGCCCAAGCTCACGACCGCGAGCGGTCAACCTGAAATCCGCATTGTCCTCGCGCAGGCGTAGCCGATACTCGGCGCGACTGGTGAACATGCGATAAGGCTCACTGGTGCCACGCGTCACGAGGTCGTCGATAAGCACACCGATATAGGCTTCCTCGCGGCGCGGATACCACGGGCTGCCATCGCGCGCGCGCAGCGCCGCGTTTACCCCGGCGACCAGTCCCTGAGCGGCAGCTTCTTCATACCCGGTGGTACCGTTGATCTGTCCCGCGAGGAAAAGGTTGCGGTGACTGCGGGTCTCCAGCCAGGGCAGCAGCTCGCGCGGGTCGAAGTAGTCATATTCGATTGCATAGCCCGGACGGGTGATGTGCGCATGCTCGAACCCGCGGATGGAGCGGACGAGTTCCCACTGGATATCGAACGGCAGGCTGGTCGAAATGCCATTGGGATAAATCTCACGCGTGTCCAGCCCTTCAGGCTCGATGAAGATCTGGTGGGTCTCCCGCTCGGCAAAGCGCATGACCTTGTCCTCCACGGAGGGACAATAGCGAGGGCCGGTGCTTTCGATCTGCCCGTTGTACATGGGCGAGCGGTGGATCCCCTGCCGGATGATCTCGTGGGTGCGCGCATTCGTATGGGTGATGTGGCACACAACCTGACGCGGATGATCGGCCACCGAACCTAAAAGCGAAAAAACCGGCACGGGAGTATCCCCGGGCTGAGCATCGAGCACGCTGTAATCAATGGTGTTTCCGTCAATCCGCGGCGGTGTACCCGTTTTGAGGCGACCGGCCGGCAGCTGGCGTTCACGCAGGCGTGCCGACAGCCGGTTGGCCGGCGGTTCGCCAGCGCGCCCCGCCGCGTGCGTCGTTTCCCCGACGTGGACGATTCCACCCAGAAACGTCCCGACCGTCAGAACCACCGCGGCGGCGCGGAATTCGATGCCGGACTGGGTAAGCACGCCGACCACCTGCTCCCCTTCGACCAGAAGATCGTCGCAAGCTTGCTGGAAGAGCAGCAGATTGGGCGTGGACTCGAGGTGCTTGCGGATAAAGCGCCGATACAGTGCGCGGTCAATTTGGGCGCGCGTGGCGCGCACCGCAGGTCCTTTGCTGGCATTCAGTCGTTTGAAATGGATGCCGCAGTGATCCGCGGCAATGGCCATGATGCCCCCCAGCGCGTCGATCTCGCGCACCAAATGACCTTTGCCGATCCCCCCAATGGCGGGATTGCACGACATGGCGCCCAGCGTCTCGATGCTGTGCGTGAGCAAAAGGGTACGAGCGCCGGTACGAGCGCTGGCGAGCGCGGCCTCGGTCCCGGCGTGCCCGCCACCGACCACGATCACGTCGAACCACTCTGGGTAGCGCACCTTCACATCTCCGTAACGTCGACAGGGCCCGAAGGATACGAAACTTTTGCCTGAAAAGGCGGTCATTCCGCCGGTTGACGGTTGGGGGGCGCTATGAAACCCTGCGCCCGCCCGCAGGGTTCGGGTCATTACGGGGGAATCAAATGATGGAAAACCTGGTAGAGGTTTCCAATCTTCACAAGCACTTCGGCGATCTCGTCGCGGTGAACGGCGTTTCACTCACTGTTCGCCGCGGAGAGGTGCTGGGCTTTCTGGGGCCCAATGGCGCGGGCAAGTCCACCACCATGAAAATGATCACTGGATTTCTGGCGCCCACCAGTGGCGATGTCCGCATCTGCGGCCGCAGCCTCGCGGAGGACCCGCTCGCCGCCAAAGCCCGTATCGGCTATCTGCCGGAAGGTGCCCCGGCATGGGGCGAAATGACACCGGCGGGTTTTCTCGATTTCATCGCCGACATCCGGGGCCTGAACCGCAGCCTCAAGGAAGCCCGCATCCGCGAAGTGGTGGGCAAGATTCATCTGGAGGGCGTGCTGCATCAAAGCATCGAAACCCTCTCCAAGGGTTTCAAGCGCCGCGTCGGCCTCGCGCAGGCCATCCTGCATGACCCGGAAATTCTCATCATGGATGAGCCAACCGACGGGCTGGACCCCAATCAGAAGCATGAAGTCCGTCAGCTGATCCGGGAAATGGCGCCTACCAAGGGCATCATTATCTCGACACACATCCTCGAGGAAGTAGACGCGGTGTGCACGCGTGCCGTCATCATTGCGCGCGGCAAACTGCTGTTCTCAGGGACCCCCTCGGAATTGGCGGCCCGCTCGACTTATCACCAGGCGGTGACACTGTCGGTGCCTGCCGCCGATGCAGCGGGTCTTGTCATCAAGCTCAAATCCATGCCCGGCGTGACGGAAGTCGGAACAGCGGACAGCGGCGACAGCCATCTGCGGCTCACCGTGCGCTCTGAGCTGGGCGGCGGCCTGTTCGCGCGTCTTCAAGCCGAAGCGCAGGCGGGGCAGTGGCCGGTGCGTGAGATGTTTGTCGAAGGCGGACGTCTGGACGAAGTATTTCGAACGATTACAACGAGCGCCGCACCCACGGCCGGAGGTCTCCGTTCATGAATCGCATCCTGCCGCTCATGCGACGCGAATTCCGGGGTTACTTCGCCACCCCGGTTGCCTACGTCTTCATCGT
>JBIKOF010000467.1:0-2533 GCA_044358205.1 Gammaproteobacteria bacterium
CGATGCGCCGGCGTCCCCCTGCCCCCTCTACCTCTAGCAGCAAACCTGCATCCAGACTGGAGTGCGTAGACGCCGGGCCGAGCAGGCTCTCGGCGTCTACCAGCAGGAGTAATCGCCCCGGGAGTGTCGATGCCAACGCTCTGCGGTCCAGGATGTCGTGTGCTAGAAGATAGGAACCCGGTCCGGGAAATTCGGGGCCTAGATTCAACGGATGATTGGGGTGCCCTTCCTGCCTGGTCTCCTCAAAGGGCAGCGCACTCGCCGACATGGTGGTGGGCCATTGGATGGCCGCGCCGCACTGCGCGCGCACGCGCAGACCTTCACCGTCCGGTGCGGAGGCGTACCACGCGGCTGACCGCAGCTGGGGAAATTCCGCCAGTGTTTCATCGCAGAGGCTACGGAAACGGTTGAGCGCGCGCCGACTGTCTGCAAAAGACGCGAGCCGCGCCAGCACCGGCAGTGCGGCATCGGCGCTGCGGGCACCTGTTCTGACATTTTCCTCGAGGGCGGCAACCTCGAGTTGAAAAGCGCGCTCCTCATCCTCCAGCACCTGATGCCAGGCGAGCGCCAGCAGGGTGACGCTGAACGCAATTCCCAGACTTAAGGCGAGGCCGTAGTAGCTGGGGGCAGACGCCGAGGCGTCGCGGAGGCGCAGGAAACCGAAGGGCATCGGGGAGCTCAGCCAAAAACCGGCCGGACCCTCGCGAGATAGTCCTCGAGCAGATTCACAAGACGACTGACTTCGCCTCGGTCTTCCACCCGGGCGGCCGTTTCCATCTCAGCACCGATAACGCTGATTGAATCGAAGCCATAGCCCCCGCCGGAGCCCTTCAGTCCATGTGCGATACGACCGATTCCAGACCAGTCTGCCTGAGTCAGGCCTAACCTCACCCTCTCCACATCGGCTTTGCGGTTGGCCAGATAGCCCGGCACGAGATCGGCGAGATCAGCATCGATATCGACCGGGATCTGCGACAAGGTTTCGTTCACGATACCTCCGGGATAGACAGACTCTTGCGCGCAACGGAATGGTTAGCGCCGTTTTTCAGGAAGGCTTGAGATCTTCCCGGAACTGCGCTGCCTCGATCCGGTGGTGCTCCAGCAGTTTGTAGAATTCTGTCCGGTTTCGGCCGGCAAGGCGCGACGCGGTCGCCACATTACCATTGGAGAGTCGCATCACACTGATGAGGTAATCGCGCTCAAAAGCATCACGGGCATCCTTGAGGGAGAGCAGCGGGCCTGCCTGACCTCTCAGTGCGCGCGTCGTCGCCGCGAGCGGGATCACTTCCCCTCGATTGAGGGTGGCGCACTGTTCGACCACGTTGATGAGTTGTCGGACATTCCCGGGCCAAGGCGCTGCGATGAGCTGATCGAGCGCCTCCGGCGCAAACCGTTTGCGTGCGCTACGCGTCCGTATTGCATGACGAGCAAGGAAGTGGTCGATGAGGAGCGGAATATCCTCCCGACGCTCGGCCAGTGCGGGGATTTGCAAGGTCACGGCATTCAGCCGGTAATAAAGGTCTTCACGGAACTCACCCGCTGCAACCTGCTTATCGAGATCCTGATGGGTGGCGGCGACGATTCGCACATCGACCGGAATGGCGCTGACGGCGCCGACTGGGCGCACCGCGAGTTCCTGCAGCACGCGCAGAAGTTTGACCTGCAGAGCCAGGGGCATATCACCCACTTCGTCCAGAAACAGGGTTCCGCCGTTGGCGGCTACGAAAAGGCCTTCATGCCGGGTGGTAGCCCCGGTGAACGCGCCTCGTTCATGGCCGAACAATTCAGACTCGAGCAGCGGTTCCGGGATGGCCCCGCAATTAACTCCGACGAACGGTCCCTGAGCACGGGGGCTTCCCGTGTGAATGGCACGGGCGAGCACCTCTTTGCCCACCCCCGTCTCGCCAAGAATCATGACCGAAAGATCCGAGCCAGCGAGAAGTTCAGCCTCTTCGAGAACGGCCTGAATCCGGCTGCTACGATGAACGAAGTTGATGGCAAAGTGGTTGCGATCTATCCGCGCCGGCCCCGCGCGCTGCAGTTGCCGCTGGACCTCTTCCAGCAACTGGTTGCGCTCGGGGGGCTTGGTCAGAAAGGCGACGCTGCCCAGATTCGTCGCGCGTACCGCCTCGGGAATGCCCGCCTCCCCGCTCAGCATTACCACCGGCAACCCTGGCGCAATGCCGGACAATTGGGCGAGCAGATCGAATCCGTCCATCTCCTCCATGCGCAAATCTGTCAGCACCAGATCCGGCCGATCAACGGCGACTTGGGTCAAGGCCTCACGCGCAGTGTTCACCGCACGCACCGTGTAGCCCGCCAAGGTGAGCCACCGGCGCAGGAGGTTGAGCATGTCGGCATCGTCATCGACGAGCAGAAGAGTGCCCATGGGGGACACCGAGCCGTCCGTGCTGGAGGTCATCGGTCCCCGCTTACTCCACCGTGACAGACTTTGCCAGGTTACGGGGCTGATCCACGTCGGCACCTTTGAGGACTGCCACGTGATAGGCAAGAAGCTGCAGGGGAATCGTGT